>URMC01000075.1 GCA_900548735.1 uncultured Eubacteriales bacterium
CGAAAAGCTGAACGAGATGCCGGTGCGGGCAATCGGCGTTTTATTGGAAAGGTACGCATCCTCAGAGGGGTCAAGAGAAAACAGCGCCAGCGTGGCATCCGAATAACGCACCGTGGTCTCCCATCCGATGGCACCCGAAATCTCAACATTGCCGGTTTCTTCGTTGAAGCGGCAGGTCTCTACGGCGATCTCGTCATGAAAAGAATTGCTGTAAGCCGAAATGTTGAAGAAGGAACAAAGCTCCACCGTCCCCTCCGAAACACCGAAGGAGAAGGAAAGCCCGGTCGCCCGGTCAATCTCCGGCAGTGGCAGGATCACGGTCTGCTCTTCGATCTGATTGGGCAGGATTGCTTTTTTTACGGTTTTGGATTGCGGAGAATTCAGATAATACTCGTAGGTCAGTGCGATCTCTGCCGAAGCCGACCGGTTGACAAACGTGATACAAACGGCATTTGTTCCGCCGGAAACAGAAACCGGAGAAACACGATTGGCGGTAAAGGTGGGGTTTGCATACAACGAAAGTGTAAAAAGGTTGTTTTCTGCGTTATAGGTGATGCCCTCTGCCGTAACCGAGCGGAAAATAAATCTGGTTCCAGTTTCTTTTCCGGCAAGGGAGCCGGCATCTGCCGCCGATGCCGTCAGCCCCGGAAAAAGAGCAAGGGTACCGGTCAGAAACACCAACGCAAGGCAGAAAGCCAGTGTGCGGCGCACAAAACGTTTCATCTTTTTCCTCCTTTCCGGCAACTTACATTTATTATATTATAGCATTTTCAAAGGAATTTGAAAAGGGGTTTTGCGGAATTTGAAAAGCAAAAACCAAAAGAATCGGCGAAATATAGGTTAGATTCCGTCCTTTTTATGCATCCATGGCTATGGTACAATGGTAATACCACCAAAAAAGGAGGTTTCAGGATGTTTTACCCGAAATCAAGCGAGCGTAAGCTGGACGACGCCCTGTTTGCGGCACCGACCGACGAATATCGCGGTGCGCCTTTCTGGGCGTGGAACTGCAAACTGGAAAAAGACGAACTTCTGCGTCAGGCAGAAATTCTCGGTCAGATGGGCTTTGGCGGATACCACATGCACGTGCGTTCCGGTATGGCAACCACCTATCTTTCCCCGGAGTTTATGGATCTGATCCACGCCTGCGTGGAGAAAGCAAAAGAAACCGGGATGCGGGCGTATCTTTACGACGAGGATCGCTGGCCCTCCGGTGCTGCGGGCGGCTTGGTGACAAAGGATCCGGAATACCGGATGCGGATTCTGATTTTTACGCAGATTTCGCCGGAGCAACTGAAAACCGCAAAAGCCACTTTCCGGTATTCCGATGCGATTGAAAGCGAGTTTTCGCCCGAGGCAAAGCTGGTGGGGCGCTTTACGGTAACACTCAATAAAAAAGGCGAGCTTTCTTCCTATCACAGATTGGAGGAGGGCGAAGCCGAGACCGGCGAGATGTGGTATGCTTATTGCCAATCCCCCAGCCCCTCTACCTGGTACAACAACGAAACCTATGTCAACACCCTTTCCAAAGCGGCGATTGACCGGTTTATCGATATTACCTACAATGCGTATCTGAACTCGGTGGGTGATGAATTCGGCAAGTCCGTGCCCTCCATTTTCACGGATGAGCCGCAGTTTGCCCGCAAGTCTACCCTACGGTTTGCCGACAGCAAAGAGACGGTAACCCTGCCGTGGAGTGACGATCTGCCGGAAACCTTTACTGCGACTTACGGGGAGGACTTGGTGGCGCACCTGCCGGAACTTTACTGGGAGCAGGAAGGCGGCGTTCCCTCCCCCATCCGCTATCATTATCATGATCACGTGTGTGACCGCTTTACCGAAGCGTTTGCCGAAAACTGCGGCAACTGGTGTGACGCGCACGGTCTGATGCTGACCGGGCATATGTACGGAGAGCCGACGCTGGGAAGCCAGACCATTGGCATCGGCGAGGCGATGCGCGCCTATCACACGTTTGCCATCCCCGGTATCGATATGCTGACCAACCGGCACGAATACAGCACTGCCAAACAGGCGCAATCCGCCGTTCACCAGTACGGCAAAGAGGGCATGATGTCCGAGCTTTACGGTGTGACCGGATGGGATTTTGATTTCCGCCAGCACAAAACCTACGGTGACTGGCAGGCGGCGCTGGGGGTCACGTTCCGTGTGCCGCACCTTTCCTGGGTCTCGATGCAAGGGGAGGCAAAGCGCGATTACCCCGCATCCATCAACTATCAATCGCCCTGGTGGAAAGAGTATTCCTACATCGAAAATCACTTTGCCCGGCTTGCCACGGTGCTGACGCGCGGCAAACCCGTGGTAAAGATCGGCGTGATTCATCCGATTGAGAGTTACTGGCTCCATTGGGGACCCTCGGAGCAGACCGCGGGCGTCCGCGCCCAATTGGATCAGAATTTCTCCGGCGTGATCAACTGGCTGCTTTTCGGCGGGCTTGATTTTGATTTTGTTTCCGAGTCGATTCTCCCCTCTCAGTGCGGTAAAGGCGGCGCGCCGCTGACGGTCGGCGAAATGACGTATGACGTAATTGTGGTGCCCGGATGCGAAACGCTGCGCTCCACGACCATAGATCGCCTGAAAGCCTTTGCGGCGGCAGGCGGCAAACTGATTGTGATGGGCGACCTGCCGCGCTACCGTGACGCAATACCCGCAGACCTGACGGCAGATTTTGCTATGGCAAAGCGGATTTCCTTTGCCAAAGAGCCGCTGCTTGACGCGCTTGCGGAAAATCGCTTCATCGAACTGCGCCTGGATAACGGTCAGTTGTCGGAAGACCTTCTCTATCAACTGCGTGAGGATGGGGATGTGAAATGGCTGTTCATCGCCAAGGGAAAAGAGCCGTACAACCAGGATATCTGCCGTGTGGAAAAGGTCAGACTGAGCGTGCGCGGACTGTATCGCGCCAAACTTTACGATACGCTGACCGGCGAAATTCATGAAGTTGCTTCCCGCCAGACAAACGGTTGCACTCTGTTTGATTTTGCCCTGCAATCCCACGACAGCCTTCTGCTCCGACTCTCGCCGTTTGCAGGAGATGTGAGCCTCCCTGCCGCGGAAAAGCGGAAAGCGGTTGCCTGCCGCATTCCGTTTGAAACCGCTTATACGCTGGATGAGCCGAATGCACTTCTGCTGGATTTTGCGGAATACGCGCTGGATGATGCCGATTTCTCCCCCGCGGAGGAAATTTTGCGGGCGGATACCGCGGTGCGCCTGGCGCTCGGTTACTCTGCCGGTGGCGGAAAGCCCTGCCAGCCATGGTGCTTCCCCGAAGTGCCGCCCACACACACCGTGCGGTTGCGCTACGCTTTTGAGAGCCGCGTTACGGTAAACGGGACAAAACTTGCCGCAGAACTGCCCGAGGGCGGAACCATTGTGTTGGACGGTAAGCGGATTCCCGCCGTTGCCGACGGTTATTATGTGGATAAATCCATTCAAACCTTCCCGCTTCCCGGTATTGCCGCGGGGGTGCACACATTGGAACTTTGCATCCCCTACGGAGAGCGTTCCGCATTGGAACGGTGCTATCTCCTGGGCAATTTCGGCGTTTATCTCGCCGGCGCGAGAGGGGTGATCACCGATCTGCCCGAAAAACTCGGTTTTGAGGACATTACCAGACAGTGTCTGCCGTTTTACAGCGGAAAACTAACCTATCATATTCCGTTTGACGCGCCGGAGTCCGGCACTTACCGCTTTCGTGCGGTACAATACCGCGCCTGCGCCGTATTGGTTGGTGTGGATGGCGGAAAACCCCGGCAGATTTCGCTGGCGCCTTACGCCGCGGAATTTGAATTGGAGGCGGGTGAGCACGATTTTGCGCTGGATCTGTACATCAGCCGGAACAACGGCTTTGGCCCCGTACACTTTACGGATCGCGCACAGAATTATGTAAGCCCGCATTATTGGCGCACCAATGGCGAGAAATTCAGCTATGAATACCGCGTTGCGGAGGAGGGTCTGATTTCCGCCCCGACGGTGGAACAGATAAAATAAAACTTTCAAAACACCCCGCCGGAAAGAGATTCCTTTCCGGCGGGGTTGATTTTTTGCGGGCGGCGTGATACAATATTGACAAAAAGGAGGGGTGCGGATGTCGGCGCAGACCAGGCGGCGTTTGATTTGCGGCGGATCGCTGTTGCTGTTTCTCGCCGGAATGATTGTGGTTACGGTACTCTCGTTTGATAAGCTGACCGGCTTTGTGAAAGACCCGGCGGCATTTCGGGATACAATTGACGCTTACGGCTTTTGGGGCAAAGGGCTTTTTGTGCTTCTGATGGCGGCACAGGTGGTGCTGGCGGTAATCCCCGGGCACCCTTTCGAGATTGCGGGCGGCGTGTGTTTCGGCATTTTCGAGGGCACGTTGCTCACGTTACTCGGCGCGGCAATCGGTTCTGCCGTTAACTTTGCGCTCGCGCGCCTTTTCGGCGTTCGCGCGGTCACGGCGTTCTATCCGGAGGAAAAACTGCAAAAAGTGTTCTTTTTGAAAGAAAGTAAGAGGCAGGATTTGCTGACCTTTATCACATTTCTGATTCCCGGAATCCCGAAAGATATGCTTGCCTACTTTATGGGACTGACCAAAATGCACTTTTGGAAGTTCCTGCTTCTTTCCTCTCTTGGTCGCCTGCCGGGGATTATGCTTGCCGTGATCGGCGGTACGGCGGCGGGTGAGCGGAGCCTTGGAATGTTAATCGCCTTTTGGGTGGCATTTCTTGTTTTGCTGATACTTTCCGTGATTCTTTACCGGATACAGAAACGGGCAATCAAGGCGGAAAGCGCCGGGGCGGAACAAACGGCGACCGAACAAAAGGAACCCGAGCTTTCCGAAAAAAACGTTTTCGGACGCGAAGAAAACAAACAATAAAAAAGGGGCGCGCGCCCCTTTTTTATTTGTAAAATCACTCGCGAAACAATTTTTGAAACTGGCGGCCGGTCAGCGCCGCTTCCAGCGTGACCGGAAGCAGAGAGAAATCCGCCACCAGCGAATGCGGCTTTTTCTCCGGGTCGTCCTGCCTCATCGGCACGAAATACACACCTTTTCTGGTCAGCATTTCCCCGATGTTTTTCAGATTTGCCGACAGCGCGTCATTGGAGGCAAGCGCGATAATCAGCGGGCGGTTGCCGCGCAAATGTGCTTTTGCCGCCATCGTCACCGTGGAGTCGGTAATGCCGTTTGCCATTTTTGCCAGCGTATTGCCGGTGCAGGGGCAAAGAATCAGCGCATCCAGGGGGGTAGCGGGACCCAACGGTTCCGCATCCACGATACTGTGAATGACCGGGCGCCCGGTCAGCGTTTCTACCCGGTCAATGACATCCCGCGCCGGGGAAAACCGTGTGTCCGTACCGAAAACAGCCTCGCTGACGATTCCCTGCACCGGATAGGAAATGCACAGCTTTTCCAACTGCGCCAGCGACCGGCGGATGGTGCAAAACGATCCGCAAAGTGCATATCCGATCACAGAATCCCCTCCTTTTTCAGATCATCCAGCACAGTGTCAGCCACAATCCGACCTGCGGTAACAGGAGCATACTTTCCCGGAATGGAGAGTGCCCAGATGACACGGATGCCGTATTTTCCTGCCGCATTTGCATCCACGCCACCGGGGGCGGAGGCGAGGTCAATCAACAGGGTATTCTTTTGCATTTCCTTCAGCACATCGTCTGTAAACAGCCAGCACGGCACGGTATTGAATATGGCGCATTGCCCGTGGCAAAGGGACCGCAATCCCGCAGGCTCCGCAATGGACACTGTGGCATAGCCGTGTGCAGCGGCATCGGCGAGATCGCTTTCCTTACGCGCCGCCACAGTGACTTTGGCATGCATGGCGTAAAGCAACTCGCACAGTGCCCGTGAAACTCTGCCATAGCCTGTTACCGCAACCGGCATCCCGGCAACGGTCAATGCCGTTTCTTTCATCAAAATACAGACTGCACCCTCCGCTGTCGGGAGTGCATTTTTTCTTTGCAGTTCATCAGAGGCAAAATAATCATAGAGAGGTCTGCCCAGTTCTTCTGCCAGTGCCCGTACGGTAGGCGAAAAACGGCCGCCCATAATGCGGACTGTCGGCGCGATCTCCCGGAAAAGCGCGGCGATGGGCGGGGCGGGCATGTTTTGTGCCAATGGCATGTGCACCCGCACCCCGTCCGGCGTGGCAGGCAGGGGCAAAACCACGGCGCGAACGCCGTCCACGGCTTTTCTCCAGTTGTCAAAATCATGGGTGCCCGGCGGCAATGCAGCCGGCGGCAAACCGTATGCGCGCACGGAAAGCCCGGCATCGAGGAACCGCCCGATTGCCGCGCATTGCCTGGTGTCACCTCCGATAACCGCCAAATCAATTCTATCTGACATATCCCATCAATCCTTTTTAAAATAGGGGTTGCCATGCGCGAAAGGCGCTTGTTGGCAACCCCGTTCTATTGACAGGATATGACAGCTTCAGTTTTTTTGCGCGGGCTTTACCGAAATTTCGCCAAAGGCGTATTCCGCAACGGTGCCGTCTTTTGACAGCAGCCGCAGTGCCCCGGTTTCGGAAACGCCAAGGCAGATTGCCTCCCCGGTGTTCTTACCGTCCGAAAAGGTCACGCGCTCGCCGATAAAGGCAGTGTTTTCGCGGTATTCGGTCAGCCACCCACCGTCATCCAGCGCCGCGTCGCATCCGGCAAGTTCCTCCAGCACAGCGCGAAGCAACGCGCCGCGATCCTTGCACGGCACGTGCCCGGCAATCCCTTCCAGTTCCGCCGGGAAAGCCGCATCCCCTGTGTTGATGCCGATTCCGACCACGATATAGGGCTTGCCCGAAAGGTCGGTGCCGGAGACCGACAGAATGCCGCAGATCTTTTTGCCGTTGTACAGCAGGTCGTTGACCCATTTGATTTTGGCGTGGACGTGGCAGACCTTTTTTAGCGCCCGATACACCGCCACCGCGGCGAAAGGTGTGACCAGCCCGTATTTTTCCGCCGGGAAACCGGGGCGAAGCACCGTACTGAAATAAAGCCCGGACGGGGGCGAGAAAAATTTGCGATCCAGCCGCCCGCGCCCTGCGGTCTGGCGATCCGCCACCACGGTATAAAGGGCTTCACACCCCTCTTTCGCCGCGGCGGCGGCAGTGAGATTGGTGCTTTCCAGCACCGGATAATGTACGATTTTCATATCAGAAGAAGGAAAGCTGATCGGTCTCATTGACATGATCCAGCACGCCGGAAGCGCGCAGGGTCTCGATCACGCTTTTGTTGAGCCCTGCACGGATTTGCAGGTCCTGGATGGAGGAAAAGGGTTCCTTTTCCCGTGCTTCCACAATATTGATTGCCGCGTTTTCCCCCAGCCCCGGGAGAGATGCAAAGGGCAAACGGACGGCGCCGTCCTCCGGCAGATAGGCTTTCGCATCCGATTTTTCAAGATCAATCGGCAGGTACCGGATGCCGCGCGCCATGCTTTCCTCCACCAACTGCAGCATCGGGATGGAGGCGATTTCAATCGGTGCGGCGGCTTTGCCCATCCGGGTGATCTCGGCAATGCGGCTGTCCACAAAGCGCTTGCCTTTCATAATAACGTTGGCGTCCAGCCCGTCGCCCGCCACGGTGAACATGGCGCAATAGAACGCAAGCGGGATGTTGATTTTATACCACGCCAGCCGGATGGCGGTAATGGCGTATGCCGCGGCGTGCGCTTTCGGGAACATGTACTTGATTTTTTTACAGGAGGCAAGATACCAGTCAGGCACGTTGTGCTCTTTCATTTCCGCCTCCCACTCCGGGGTCAGCCCTCTGCCCTTTCGCACGGACTCCATGATCTTAAAGGCGTGGCTACGTTCCAGCCCATAGCGAATAAGGTCCAGCATGATACTGTCACGGCACCCGATCACCTTGGAAATATCGCATACCCCCTCTTTGATGAGAGTTTCCGCGTTCCCCAGCCACACGTCGGTGCCGTGTGTCAACCCCTCAATCTGCAAAAGGTCTGCAAAGTTTTTGGGCTTGGCATCGGTCAGCACCTGTTGCAGGAACCTGGTGCCGAACTCCGGCAAGCCCCAGGTACCCAACTGACAGCCGCCGATGTCGTCCGGTGTGATACCGAGCGGCCGCACGCTCT
>URMC01000076.1 GCA_900548735.1 uncultured Eubacteriales bacterium
CCCCCAGATCCGCGGCGAGAGCAGCGCCAATATCGCGGCATACAGCGCCAGTGCGGCAAGCAGCCCGCGCCGCCGGCGATAGCGCCGCCAAAGAAACGGCAGCCCCCGCTTGCGGCACACGTGCATCCGCACGCCCGCCCGTTTGGCCGGGCGGCGCAGGCGGCGGTAGTCGCCGGCCAAACAGCACAGCCGCACGCTCTCCTCGCGTCGGCAGATCCGCCAAACGGCGATGCCGCCGCCCGGCAGTTCGTTGAGCATCCGCTCCGGAAACCCGCCCTCGATCTCTACCGTCACATATCCCGGCAGCCATTGTCCGATGCGTCGCAGGCGCATCAAAACTCCCCCTTACCCCCCCGGCAGCGGGAAAATACGACAAGACCGGCGAAATCACGCAGAAGGTGCGCGAGGCGTGCGATAAGCGCTGCCTTGCCTATGAAATTCTGGTGTCCCGGCAGGCAGGCGACTGCCAAAAGCTGGCGCAGGCGGCGGCGGCAACGGGTCCGCAAAGGGGGCCGCGCCCGGCTTCGTCTACGCCGCAAACCACCTCATAGCCCTCATTCCACAGTTTTTCTTCTTCCGAATAGGTCAGCATTTTTTCTCCTCCGGGGGTCGATCCAATGTGATTCTGCCAATCTTGGCAGAGCGGAATTCTTCCAACAGTACGTTTGCGGTGCGCTCGGTGTCGATTTCACCGCCGCTGATGAGAAAGCCGCGTTTTCTGCCGATCAACTCAAACAGTTCCGCGTCGGAAAGCCCCTTGATTTTCTCCTCGTCACCCAATTTATAACGGGCAATCAGCGCCGCAGGATAGCGGTGGCGGAGTTTGCCGCAAAGGGCAATGGCAAGGGTCTCGGTTTCTACCACGTCATCTTTGATTGCGCCGGTAATTGCCAGGTTTTCGCCGGTCTCGCGGTCATCAAAGCGGGGCCACAGAACCCCCGGCATGTCCATCAGATCAAGCCCCATGGGGGTTGAGACCCATTGGGGAATCAGGGTCACGCCGGGTCTGTTTTCCACTTTTGCTTTTTTGCCGCCGGAAAGGCGGTTGATCAGTGACGATTTGCCCACGTTCGGGATTCCCACAACCATGGCGCGCAGGCGCCTGCCTGCCATGCCTTTTTCTTCATAGCGTGCAATCTTTTCGGAAAGAAGCGCACGCACGGCGGGCATCAGCTTGTCAAAGCCCTTGCCGGTGACGCAATCCACAGCAAGGCAGATTTTACCGTCCCCGGAATAGGCGCGCACAAAACGCCCTGTTTTTTGTGGGTCGGCAAGGTCGGATTTGTTGAGCAATGTGACAAGCGGTTTTCCCTCGGTCAGCGCCCCGATTTCAGGGTTTCTGGAGGAGGCGGGAATGCGCGCGTCCAAAAGTTCCAGCACCACGTCCACTTGCGGCAGTTTTTCCCGCATCAGCCGCCGCGTTTTTGCCATATGACCGGGAAACCACTGGATAATATCTGTTGGCATAAAATCTCCTTTAATTCTTGCTGCCGATGGCGGGGAGTTTGAAAAGTACGCGCCCCAGCACCCGTCTTTCGTCTACAAAGCCGACCTCGGGATACCGGCTGTCCGCGGAGTTGTTGCGGTTATCACCCATGACGAAAAGGTACCCCTCCGGCACGTGATATTCGGTCACTGTGGAACTTTGCCGCCAGGTATCTCCCGAAAAATAGGCGTAACTCTCGTCAATCACATCGCTTTCCTCGAAGGTCTCATCATCCGAAACATAGACCTTTTTGGCAGCGTAGTCCAGTTTGATATACTGTCCGCCGGTGGCAATCACGCGTTTGACAATCGGCTCATTGAATCGGTTGAGTGGGGAAGTGGTTTCCCGCTCCCCGTTGGTTTGGTGAAACACAATAATATCACCGCTTTTCGGGGTGTAAAAAAGATCGGAAACGATCAGCGGTTCGCCATCCTGCAGGGTTTTGTTCATGGAAGGACCGTCCACTCGGCAAAGGCGGAAAAACAGCGTCAGCAAAAGGATCACAAACACAACCGCCAGCACAAACATTTCCACAAAATCATACATTGAGGCGGCAAAAGCCTGCTTTTTTTCGTTATTTTCCGGCATTTTTTGCTCCTTTCAGTCTGCTTTGTCGAGAAACAGCTCCATCAGGCGGTGCCCCTCGGCAAGATAGTTGTGCTTTGCGGCGGCGCTTGCCTCATCAAAGTGTGTAACACCGTCACATTTCCGATCGGAAGAATAGATGAAAAAGGGAACAGGGTCAATCGTGTGCGTGCGAAGGCGAATCGGCGTGGGATGATCGGGGAGAACCATCACGCGGAACGGCTCACCGGTGTTTTTCAGGTAATTCAGCACCGGGGAGAGGATTTCAGCGTCGATTTTTTCAATCGAGAGCACCTTGTTTGCGGTTTCCGCCCGGTGCCCGCATTCGTCCGGCGCCTCCACGTGCACATAAACCAGGTCGTCACCCTCGGTGAATGCACGAATTGCCGCCTCGGCTTTGCCTTTATAATTGGTATGCACATTGCCCGTGGCGCCTTCCACATCAATGGAACGCATGCCGGCGCAAAGCCCGATCCCTTTGATCAGGTCTACGGCGGAAATCACCGTGCCACGCACGCCCCATTTTTCGGAAAAAGAGGGAAGTTGCGGCTTTTTGCCGGGGCTCCAGAACCACGCGGAGTTGGCGGGTTTCAGCCCGCGGGCGCGCCGCGCCTCGTTGACCGGGTGATGGTTAAGAATCTCAAAACTTTCCCGCATCATGCGGTAAAAATCCGCTCCGCCGTCGGTTGTTTTGGGCAGATATTCGCCGATCCGTTTGCCGAGAATATCGTGCGGGCGCGCAAAAGGGTAGTGGTCGTTCCCGTTTCGGATGATCATACAGTGGCGATAACTGATTCCGGTATAAAAATGCGTGGTTTCACTCCCGAAATGCGCTTGCAGAGCCTTGATGAGTTCGTCTGCTTCCTCTGTGGTAATTTCATCCGCGCTGTGGTCGAGAATGATTTTGTCGTCATAATCCTCACCGTTGTCGGAAAGCGTGACCACATTACAGCGATAAGCGGTTTCATCATCGCGCATTTGAATCCCCATGCTGACCGCTTCCAGCGGGGAGCGCCCCTTGGAGTAAATTTTGGGGTCATAGGACAATATAGCAAGATTTGCCGTGTCACTTTCCGGCACCATGCCTTGCGGCACATTGGAGACCGTGCCCACCAGCGCATCTGCTGCCAACGCGTCCATCGTCGGCTTTTGCGCCTTTTGCATCGGCGTCAGATTGCCGAGCTCCGCAATCGGCTCGTCCGCCATGCCGTCCGGAATGACAATTAGATATTTCACAAAATCACCTCAATAAGTTATAGATATTATATTATAGCACAAGTAAAAAGAAAACGCAACCGTTTTTATAAGAGGTTGGTCAACTTTTACAAATTTAATAGGTGTATCGTTTTATGATTTATTTGTTGATATGTCAACAAAAACAGCTTTTTTAATTATCACAAACAGTCATTTCCCGGTAAAGGGAATTTTTAAAAAGACGTCTTTGGCAGAGTGACATTAAAAATTCTGCGGAATGGGCAATAAAGTTGCAAGTGAAGCCAATGTGGGAGATCAACACAAAATTTGCCGGGAAAAGGAACCCCTGCAACTAATGGTGCAAGCCAATCCAAAACAGTCTCGCTAAATTCTTCATTGCCTTAAACCTCTGCATAAGACCGCACCCTCGAAAGCGTGTTGACCGTGTGCTGTCAAACCCGTGTCGATTTTCAAACAAACAATCTCCAAAACAAAAACCCTGACGCACATCTGTCCGCCAAGGCACCACCTACCTATTTATATCTATTCAGGACGCTTCTGTTTCTTCCCTCCATTATACAAAACTTATCTTTTGTATAATTGCTAATATCAGCGTTTGGGGTTTGCTTTCCCCTCGGATGTTCCTGCGCGCGTTTTTTTGCGGAGGGTTTGTGCGGTGGCGGATGGTTTCTTTGCGTTTAAATAAGTATAGCCAAGAGGAATTGTTTTGAAGACCGGCATGCCCGTGGCGGTAAATAATTTTATTTACCGCCACGGGCATGCCGGTTGATAAGGTACGTGCTGCAACTGTGCGTAAATCAATGTCTCTCGTTTTTTCCTTTTTTCAGGTATTTTTGCCTGGTTGCTTCCCCGCCGCGTAGGTGTCGCTCGGATTTGTTTTTTTGCAGAATCTGCTGTACGGCATCAAAAAGCGTGCGATTGACGGCGTACAGATTTTTGGTGACGTCTTTATGTACGGTGCTTTTGCTGATCCCAAAACAGCGCGCCGCGTCTCTTACGGTCTTGCCGGAGGCGGCGATGTATTCCCCGATCTCCTCACAGCGCGGTTTTCCGCCTAAATCCATCATACCTTTTTCCCCTGTTGCTTTTTTGCCGGAAATCTGCTATACTGAAACTTGTTCCGGCAGTGTTGGTTTATTCTATGCAAAAATCTTTGCCGGAAGAACAGGAGCAGGCATGATCAAAGAAGAAATCCGTTTTCAGGATTCCAATATATTTGAGGGCATGACATCTATTTCCGCCCTTTTGGACGCGCAGGCGAAAGGAAGCAATAATCGGGAGATCAAAGAGATTCTTTTTGACGCGGCAAAAGCGGCAAGCAAAGCACGCAAACTTTCTTTCCTGCGGGCAAAATGTGCGGAACTCGGCATACCGCTGACGATGACCGACGCGCAAAAAATCAATTCCCTGACCGTGGGCAACACACACGGCGGTGTGATTGCGGTCTGCGGGGAGCGGACACTGCCGGAACTTTGCCCCGAAAACCTCCCTGCCGGTGCGTTTTTGGCATATCTGGATGGGATTGAGGATCCGTATAACTTCGGCTATGCCCTGCGCTCGCTGTATGCCGCGGGGTGCGATGGCGTCCTGGTCGGCGAGCGGAGCTGGATGAGCGCCGCGGGTGTAGTGGCGCGCGCTTCTGCCGGTGCCTCCGAGTTATTGCCGCTGTTCCGCTGTGAGCCGCTTGCCGCCGCCGGGTTGTTGCGCGCCAATGGGTACCGCATCGTATGTGCCGGGATTCCGAACTCGGTTTCTTACGAACAATCCGACCTGAAAAAGCCGCTTTTGCTGGTGATCGGCGGCGAAAAGCGCGGGATCGGCGCCGGGCTTCTTGCCCTTGCCGACACGGTGGCACGCATTGACTACGGGCGGGATTTTCGCGGTTCCCTTTCCACCGCTGCGGCAACGGCGATACTCGCGTTTGAAGTGTTGCGTCAGAACCGGGTATAACCCCTCGGATATATACAGATAAACCAAAAAAGCCCGGTCTGTTATTATTTATAATGACGAAAGTTTTGTATTTCGGTTGAAACTTGCCTCTTTGTTTGCTATAATAAAAGCTGTGTGTTTCCGGCAAATTCATTTTGCGGAGGTAGCGATATGCTTACATCGATTGTTGGAATTAACTGGGGTGACGAAGGCAAGGGTCGTATGGTAGACCTGCTTTCCGAACAGCAGGATATTGTGGTGCGGTATCAGGGCGGTAACAACGCCGGACATACCGTGATTAACGAACGCGGCAAATTTGTGCTGAATCTTCTCCCTTCCGGGATTCTGCGCCCCGAAGTGGTGTGCGTGATGGGCAACGGTATGGCGATTGACCTGGCACACCTGGACAAAGAGGCTGCCAAACTGCGTGAGGCGGGCGTGGAGATTTCCCCTGCCAACCTCAAAATCAGTGACCGTGCGATCCTGACCCTACCCTATCATGTGGAACTGGACTGCCTGGAAGAGGATCGCCTTGCGGGCAAGAAATACGGCTCCACCCGCCGCGGCATTGCCCCGGTGTACGGTGACAAATATCTGAAAAAAGCCATCCGCGTAGGAGATTTGCTGGATCCGGAGTATCTGGCGGAACGCCTTTCCGGCATTGTAGAGTACAAATCCCTGATGGTGGAGGGGATGTACCACGCGGAACCGATTTCCTACGAGGAAACCTATGCGTGGCTGATGAAATACGCCGCTATCTTCAAGGATTACATTGTAGACACCGGCGTGTATCTGACCGACGCGGTCAAAGCCGGAAAGCGCATCATGTTTGAGGCTCAGCTCGGGGCACTGCGTGACATTGACTTCGGCATTTACCCCTACACTTCCTCCTCTTCCACCATTGCCGCATACGCGCCGATCGGCGCCGGTATCCCCGGTGTAAAGCTGGACAAGGTGGTTGGTATTATGAAGGCTTACTCCACCTGCGTGGGCGAGGGTCCCTTTACCTGTGAATGGTTCGGCGAAGAGGCTGAGGCACTGCGCAAAGCAGGCGGTGAATACGGCGCAGCCACCGGCAGACCCCGTCGGGTCGGTCCCTTTGACGCGGTGGCTTCCCGCTACGGTTGCCGCGTGCAGGGCGCGGATGAAATTGCCCTGACCAAGACGGACATTCTCTCTTATATGAAGAAAATTCCGATCTGCGTGGCGTACGATATTGACGGTAAGCGCACCACCGACTTCCCGGTTGGCAAGGCGCTGAACATCGCGAAACCCGTGATTGAATACGTGGACGGCTGGAACTGCGATATTTCCGGCTGCCGCACCGTAGCAGACCTGCCGAAACAGGTGATTGATTACGTGCACACCATTGAAAAACTGGTGGATTGCAAGATCAAATACGTTTCCGTTGGCGCAGAGCGTGAAGCCTACGTGACGATGTACTAAGACAACGATAAAGCAAGCCCCGCGGATTTCCGCGGGGCTTGTTTTTTTTACAGCCACTTTTCAATCACGGGGCAAATGCATTCTGCCATCCGGAAAAAGCCTGCGTCGTTCGGGTGGGTGGTATCTACGGTAAAACACTCTCTGTGGCGGGTGCCGAAAAGGGTTTCTCCATCGATAAAATCAATGTACCGATCCCCTGCCGTCAAAGCGTTTTCATAGGTTGCGCGGATAACAGCGCGGCGCTCCCTGTTGTCGTAGCCGTTTTCAAAATCCGGCTTTGAGATGAGGATAATCGGCAACTCTGGCTTTTTCTCCCGGATAGCGCGGTAAAAAGGATAATGACGCTCCTTTAACTGTTTCAGATTCGAGTTATGGTCATAGTCAAGCACCATAACCGACGCATCAATGTCCGCTAAGTAGTTAGCGACCGGTAATTCCCCTTTTCCGTTGCCGGAGAACCCGAGATTGACGATATTGGCATCAAGCCAGCGGGCAAGCATGCCTGCGTAGTCGTTCCCCGGATGCGAGGCGCAACCGCCCTGCGTGATGGAGGATCCGTAAAAAACGATTGGTTTTTCCACGGTCAGCGGTTTGGGCGGCAGAAGCGTTGCGCCTTGTTTGATGCCGACAAAAACCGCAATCACGCCGCTGTAAAGCGGAAAGAAAAAGTCAAAATCGTTGATTTCCCCCGCCGTGGCGAACGTATGCAACGGTCGGATGGTTTCAAATGCAATCTCTGTGCCTTTTGCTTCCGTGATGGTTTTTTGCCCGCAGTCAAAAACACCGAAATAAGCGCCGTTCACGTAACCGCCAAAGCCAAACTGCCCGGCGATCGGCATATGATGCATAATTTCGCCTTTGGGGATTACCGCCCGGAGCGCTACGTAGGGGGAATCCGAACGGAAGCGGAACCGCCCGCCGGAGGTCATCGCACTGAGGGCTACCAGTTGCGGGTTGTCAATACTCTCCCCCAAGGAGCGCGGGGCGCGGCGATAGCACGCGTCCCCTTCGTCATAATATACCCCGGTCAGGGAAAACGCGGGTTCGTCTAACCGGTGCCACTCCACGTCCGGCTCTTTTATGGTATTGAGGGCAAAATTGCGGCCGATATCATCAATATCCATCAAATCGTATGCCTCC
>URMC01000077.1 GCA_900548735.1 uncultured Eubacteriales bacterium
AAGCGGAGGAATTCCGGCACTGGTCGGGGAACTATTGGATGTGCTTGGAGCAGCAGCAAATGTACTCGACAAATTCGTGGAATGGAAAGGTTTTATACCTACCGTGACCACACTGGCGATGACCTGCAACAGGTCGTGCGAGAGCGAGGCGTTGACCGTGTCAATGTCATAGGAAATATGACTGATGATATCGCCGGTGGCGTGCGTGTCAAAATACCCGACCGGTAAGGTAATCAGATGTTCAAAAACCTCCCGCCGCATCCGGTAGATGATTTTTTGCGACAATCGCACCATCAGCACCGCCAAAAGGTAGGAGAGCAATGCCGACACCGCGTAAAATACGGCAAGCAGCCCGCCGTACACGAAAACGGTGTGAAAATCCACCGCGCCGGTGCCGAGCGACAGCGCGTCAATCGCCTTGCCGGAGAGCTTCGGACCCGCGAGCGCAAGCCCGTTGGAAAGGAACATCAGAAACAGCGCCAGCACCACGGTCTTTTTGTAGTAAAAGAGGTATTTTCCCATCCGGCGCAGTACCGCAATCTTGGTGGCTCTTGTCTGTTTCTGATCCACGGTGGTGCTGGAAAGACTGCGGGATTTGCCAAGCCCCCCGCCGCCAAAGCCCATATTATTCAAGGAAAGCACCTCCCATCTGCGATTCGCTGATCTCCCGGTACACGGGGCAGTGCTCCATCAGTTCGTCGTGCGTACCGCTGCCGATGATCCTGCCGTGCTCCAATACTAAAATCAGGTCAGCCGAGCGCACGGAGCTGACCCGTTGTGCCACCACCACGGTGGTGGCGTGCGTGTGCTACCGGATGGCGCGGCGGAGCGCCGCGTCGGTTTTATAGTCAAGGGCGGAAGAAGCATCGTCCAATACCAGAATGTCAGGGTTGCCCGCGAGCGCCATTGCCACAAGGATCCGCTGCTTTTGTCCGCCGGAGACGTTGGTGCCTTTGGCGGTCAGCTCGTGGGAGTAGCCGTCCTCAAACGCTTCGATAAATTCGCTTGCCTGTGCCAGCTCCGCCGCGCGGCGCACCGCCTCGTCGGAAATTTTTCTGCCGAAGCGGATGTTTTCCTCTACCGTGTCGGCACTGATGAAGTCGTTTTGCATCGCCACGCCGAACAGTGCGCGCAACTCCTCCTCCGGGTAGGAGTAAAGGTTTCTCCCCCCGATACGGATATTGCCGCTGTCCGCATCATAAAACCGCATCAATAGTTGCAACAGCGTGCTCTTGCCGGAGCCGGTTGCCCCGATGATTCCCAGGGTACCGCCTTTTGGCAGGGTGAAGGAGATGTGCGAAAGGTTGTCCTTTTTGCCGTTGTAGGAAAACGACACGTTTTCAAATACCAGGTATGGCTCCCCGGTGCGCGGCGGTTCTGCCGAGGTGCGGTGGTGGTCGGCGGCGCTCAGCACCTCGCCGATACGGTTGGCGCTGGCAAGGCTCTTGGTGTATTGTACGAAAATACGGGTCACGGTGGTCATCGCCGTGGACATCAGCGTGAAATACTGGATAAACGCGATGATTCTGCCGGGCTTGGAAAGCCCGCCGTTGACGAAATACGCTCCGCAGACAATCACCGCCACTAGCCCCAGATTGAGAAAGAAATTCATCACCGGCTGGGATGCTGCCATCGTCACCCCTGCACGGCGCTCCGCCGTGACCAGCTTTCCGTTTGCCGCGTCAAACCGGCGCGCCTCAAAATCCTCTTTGGAAAGCGCCTTGATCACGCGCACGCCCTGGCAGTCCTCGCGCACCACGCGCACCATTCCGTCCACTGCCTGCTGGTTTTTGCGGTAGAGCGGCAACCCGCGCATGGTGATGAAAAACACCGAAACGCCGATCAGAGGCAATACCGCCAAAAGGATCAGCGAAAGGCGCCAGTCGAGAAACAGGGTAATGCAGATGCCGCCGATCAGCAGGATCGGAGCGCGGATGCCCACGCGTTGCATCATGCCGATGAAATGATGTACATTATAGGTGTCGCTGGTCAGGCGGGATTCCAGCGACGGCACGGTAAACGCGTCCACCTGCCGGGAGGAGAGGTGCATCGTGGCGTCAAACAGATCGTGCCGGATCTGCCGCGCCGCAATTTTTGCCACCTTTGCCGCGTTGCGATTGGCAATCACGTTGCCGAGCATCGCCATCAATGCCGCAAACACCATAGCGCCGCCCCAGATCAGGATCGGCGCAACCTGCCCAATCGGTACCACGCTGTCAAGGATGTAGCTCAGGATGTAGGGCAGGGAAAGCTCCATCAGCGTGGCAAACACCTTGACCGAAAGCCCGAACGCCATGGTGCCTGCCAACGGCTTCAGATAACGCAGAATCAGCTTCATTGCTTTTCCTCCTGCCTGCACGGCACCTCGGCTTTTCCGGCGCTCTGACCGTCCCTGACTGCGGCTTTGGCATTTGCAAACGCTTTGTCAAGGACGTTTAAAAACTTCTCTGACTCTTCTTCGCTTACTCCGGCAGTCAGCAGGGATTCCCACTCTTTAGAGACCTCCCGCAATCGGGGCAGGATCGCCATAGCCTTTTCGGTGGGGTACACCAGAAGCGAGCGGCGGTCGGTTTCGTCCGGCACGCGGGTGAGAAACCCCTCGGCTTCCAGGTGGGAAAGGTGGCGCGTGACACTGCTTTTGTTGACGTACAGCTCCTTTGCCAGTTTTTCCTGTGAGGCGCCGGGGTTGTGGCAGATATAAAATAGGTAGGCGTTTTCATAAGGCCCCACGCCGGTGCCGGCAAGCGCTTTTTCCCGGTAGAGCGCGGCACAGCGCACAATCACATTCAGTCGTCGGTTCAGGGTCGGCATATGTCCTCCTTAATAGTTGCTTGTGCAACTAATTACAGTATAGCACGGATTTCAAAAATGTCAAGCTTTTGCACAAAAAAAGCGGCATAAGAGGGGGGCGTGGCACATATAGTAGGGTGAGACCATCTCAAAGGGAGGAAAACATATGGAAAATCAACTGAATTTACCCGAAGGCAGAAGCATGATCGAAGACACCCCGAAGAAACGGCATTTCCCGAAGATCCGCCGGCGCCACGTGATTATCACCTGCGCCGTACTGTTGATTGCGGCGGCACTGGTGCTGAATTTTGTGCTGTTTGGCGGCAAGCAGAACACGGTGGACCCCGCGCCCACGGGCGGGGAGCCGAGCGCGGATACGGGAACCACCACGCCGACCGACAGCACGGCAGGTTACTTCTCCGCTACGCAGGTCAGCCGTCAGCGCGCCCGTGACGAAGCGCTGGAGGTTCTGCAGGGCGTAGTGGACAACGAAAACGCGGACGAAGCGACCAAAGCGGGCGCGCTTCAGGAAATCAAGGAACTTGCCGCGGCGATGGAGGCGGAAGCAAACATTGAGTCTCTGGTGCTGGCGAAGGGCTTTTCGCAGTGCGTGGCGGTAATCAACGGCGACGCCTGTTCCGTAGTGGTCAACGGCACGGAGCTGCTGCCCCAGCAGATCTCCCAGATCAACGAGATCGTGTATGAGCAGGCGGGTATCCTGCCGGCAAATATCCGGATCATCACAAAATAACTGTGCCGGGTACTGCCCGAAAAAGCAAAAAGCCCCCATACGTGGGGGCTTTTTGCTTATTTTTTGTTTTCTTCGGGGAAGGGGTGAATGGGGTAGGGCATCTTTGCCACGGGGTAAACGGAGGGGTGCTTCATCCCCTGTCGGGAAAGATCCCGGTGCCCGACCGACCAACGCAGGATATAGCGCGCGTGGTCCCGATAGTAGTCCGCATAAAACCCGAAAGAATCCGCCAGCGTTCCGAAGCCGTCAAATTCCGGCAACGGGTCGTTCGGGTCGCTTAATTCAAACTCGGCAACATACAGCGGCGCCTCGGGGTCAATCGGCTCTATCGATAGCTGTAAAACACGGTTTTTCGCAGCACGTACCACCACTAATGCCAAAAGATACAAAAGCCCGCCGAATCGCCCGAACGCCGGGTTCTGCGAGGGGCGGATGCCGAGCCCGGAGAGGTTGTAATCAATCGTGCAACCGGTCTGGCGCGCCACGGTATCAATCAGCGCCACGCTGGAGTTGTAAAAGGCGCAGGTGATATCGTCCTCCAACGGGGTGATTTCACTTCTCCCGCACAAGGCAAGATACCGGCTGATCACCATATACTGCTGTTCGCTCGGCGGCAGGTTCCGCTTTTTCACGCCGGAGGTGAAATACACGCTGGGAAAACTCTCAGTCAGCGCGCCGGGAGAATCCGTGAAAACAGCAAGGGGATTCCGCGGCACCAGCGCTGCGAAAAAGCCGGTTTCGGCATAGTACGCGGTGAGAAACAGCACGGTTTTGCCTGTGCAACGAAAAAATGCCGGTGCATCGCCGAATTCATTCATCAGCCGGAAAAGCTCGTGCTTTTCGGAGTCTTTTGCGCGGAAGGTATCAAAGAAATTTCTGCCGGGCAACGGTTCGGTCAGCTCGGATCTTGCGGCAAGAACCCTGCCGTTGCCGGTCAGTAAAAACAAATCGTCCTCAAAGGCGGTGCTGCCGCGTGCCACGCCCTGCAGATCCAGTACGGTTCGGATGATCATTGCGGGTTCCTCCGGTAATCAGTGGCGTTTCCACGTGCGGGGGTAGAAGAGAAGCAACATGGGGAAAAGCTCCAATCTCCCTGCCAGCATGTCAAAAATCAGTACGGCTTTGGAAAACCCGGAATAAAAGGCAAAGTTGCCGGTGGGGCCCACCAGGTTCAACCCCGGCCCCACGTTGTTGAGCGTGGTGATGACCGCGGTCACGTTGGTGGTAAGGTCCGCCCTGTCCGCCGAAATGAGCAGTACGGAACCTGCCAGCACGGCAAACAGACAGAATGCGTAGATAAATACCGTGTGCACCACGCCCTCCTCCACCGGTCGCCCGTCCACGGTAATCCGCTTGACTTGCTTTGGGTGGATGGCAGTGCGGAACTCCCGCACCAGCCCCTTGAAAAGAATGACGATACGGGAAAGTTTCATCCCGCCGCAGGTACTGCCCGCGCACGCCCCGCCAAACATCAAAAGCACCAGAACAGTTTTGGAAAATTCCGGCCAGAGGTTGAAGTCCGTCGAGACAAACCCGGTGGTGGACATCACGGAAGAGACCGTGAAAAAGGCGTTTCTCGCCGCGTCGGAAACACTGGGAAAACTGCTTGCAATATTCCAGGTGATCAGCGCCGTGGCACCGAACAGGATGCCGAAAAATACCCGCGCTTCCAGATTGAAAAATTCTTTGACCCGCCCGTGAATGAGAAAGAAGTAAGAGCTGAAATTGATGGAAAACAGCGCCATAAAAATGCCCACAATCCATTGCTGGCGCGCGGGAAAAGAGGCAAAACTGTCATTGCGGAAGCCAAAGCCCCCCGTACCTGCGGTGGCAAGCGAGGTGTTCAGCGCGTCAAAAAAATCCATCCCGGCAATCAGAAGTACCAGCAACTCCGATAAAGTCAGCACAATGTAGATCAGGTACAGCAACATTGCCGTGGTGCGCACCCGAGGCACCAATTTGGAGACCGAGGGCCCCGGGCTTTCCGCCCGCATAATGTGCATGTTCTGCCCGCCGGAAAGCGGCAGAAACGCCATAATGAAAACCAATACCCCCATGCCGCCGATCCAGTGCGTGAAACTGCGCCAGAACAGCGAGGCGTGCGAAAGGCTTTCCACCTCGGTGAGAATCGAAGCGCCGGTGGTGGTAAAGCCGGAGGCGGATTCAAACAGCGCGTCTATAAAGACCGGGATTTCGCGCGTAAACCAGAGCGGCAGTGCGCCGAAAAGGCTCAGCACAATCCACGAAAGCGCCACAATCACAAACCCGTCGCGAGAGAAAAGCGCGCGGTTTTTGGCTTTGCCGATGAGAAAAAGCCCGCCCACCATCACGCAGGCGCCCGCCGCGGCAAGATAGGAAAGCCCCTCCGCCTCCCGGTAGATCAGCGCCACCAGCGCGGGGCAAAGCAGGAATATCGCCTCAAACAACAGGAGGTATCCAAGGATATTCCGGATCATTCGGTAATTCATGCGCGCCCCTTATTTCAGAATATCCGTGATGTCGTGAAGCGCCGTGATGCCGGATACCACCACCACGCGGTCGTCGGGTTGAATTCTGTCCTGCCCGTGGGGGATAATCACGTGCTTGTCCCGCACGATGGCGGCAATCAGCATATGTTCCTTAAAGGTCAGTTCCGAGAGCGGAACGCCCACGATGGGGGAGTTTTTGCGGATGATGAATTCGGAGGCTTCCACCTTGTCCTGAATCACGTTATACAGCGTTTCCACATTGCTGCCGATGCTGTTTTTCATCGCACGGACGTACCGCACAATGAGGTCTGCGGCTACGTTTTTCGGGTAGACCACCGTGTCAAGATCCAGATGGCGGATGACGCCGTCAAAATCCAGCCGTTTGATTTTGGCAACGATCTTGCTCACCCCTTTGCCTTTGGCAAACAGGGAAAGCAGGATGTTTTCCTCATCCAGGTTGGTCAGTGCCACAAAAGCGTCGGTGCCGCCAAGCCCTTCTTCCATCAGCGTCTGTTCATCCCCGGCGTTGCCGCAGATGATCGGAATATCGGGAAAGCGGGCGCAGAGATCCTCGCACGTGGCGGGGTTTTTCTCGATAATTTTGATTGCAATGCCGCTGTGAGAAAGGCTCTCGCACAGGTAGTGCGCCGTCTCCCCGCCCCCGGCAATCATCACGCTGCCCACGGCGTGGGCACGGTAGCCGATCTTCTTGAAAAAGTCGGCGGCGCTTTTCGGCGAGGCAACGATGGAGATGACGTCCCGCGCGGCAAAGGTCAGCCCCGCGTTGGCAATGTAGGCTTCCTCCCCCCGTTCCACGGTGCAGATCAGCACGTTGCAGCGCAGTTTGGAAACCACTTCCCGCACCGAAAGCCCGATCAGCGCACTTTTTTCGGGAATGCGGAATTTCAGCAACTCCACCAGACCCCCGCCAAACGTGTCAATCTTGATGGCAGAAGGGAAGCGCAGTACCCGCGCAATCTCCTCCGCCGTTGCCTGCTGCGGGTTGATGACCATGGCAAGCCCCAGCTCGTTTTGCAGAAAATCCACGTCCGCACTGTATTCCGGGCGGCGCACCCGCGCAATGGTGCGGCAATCCCGCGCTTTTTTGGCAATCAGACAGCACAAAAGATTCAGCTCGTCCGAGCCTGTTACGGCAATCAGCAGGTCGGCTTTGGCAATGCCGGCTTCCTCCTGCACCGCCAGTGTGGCACCGTTGCCCACCACGCCCAGCACGTCAAGGCTGGTGGAAACCTCCTTCACCTTGTCGGGCGAGGTGTCCACCACGGTGATGTCGTTATGGTCTTCGCTCAACTGCTTGGCAAGGCTTTGCCCGATCTTGCCGCAACCCACAATTATAATATTCATAGATATACCTCGTAAGAAAAGAAACTACCCCATAATACTTTTTTATTATACTCTATCCGTCTTTGGCTGTCAATGCCCGTGCGCGGTTTTTTATGGATTCTTTTG
>URMC01000078.1 GCA_900548735.1 uncultured Eubacteriales bacterium
GTCCACCCCGCGCCCCCCCTTTCACCAACCCCCCTTCACCGGGCTCCCCCCGGGGGCCCCGCCCCGGCCGGCCCCCGCCGCACACTTTCCCTGTGCCCGATAAGCGGGCGCGGTGTTTTCGGGCGGGGCATTTCCATGCCCCGCCCGAAAAGATTGCAGTGGCTGTATAAATCCTCGGAAAAGCAACCGATTTTTTGCAAAAAGCGCCCATTTTTACGCTCCGATTGACAGGCGGCGCGCTTTTTTGTATAATGAAATCAACCAAAAACAGAAAAGAGGGCGCGGTATGAGCTATCCTTACAAACACCCGGCGGACGAAATTGTGGAAACGATGAACCGCCTGTACTATCACGGCATGACCACCACCTCGGGCGGAAATCTTTCGATTATGGACGAGCACGGCGTGCTCTGGATCAGCCCCACGGGCGTGGACAAGGGGAATCTGACGAGAGACGACATTATGCAGGTGCTTCCGGACGGCAGTTTTGCCGGCAGAAACCGCCCCTCGGTAGAATATCCTTTCCACCTGTCGGTGCGCCGTGTGCGCCCGGAACTGCGCGCGGTGCTTCACGCGCACCCCACGCCGCTGGTGGCGTTTTCGCTGATGCGCCTGATTCCGGACCCGACGCTCCTGCCCGATACGGCAGGGCTTTGCGGCAAAATTTCGATGGCGACCTACGCCATCCCCGGCAGTCAGACCCTTGGCGACTACATTTCGGGCGAGTTTGCAAAGGGCTATAACACCGTGATGCTGGAAAATCACGGCGTGGTGATCGGCGCGCCCACCATGCGCGAGGCTTTCCGGATGTTTGAAACGCTGGATTTCACGGCGCGGGTGCAGATTGCCGCCGCCACGCTGGGCAAGACCCCGCGGGGGCTTGGCGAAGCGGAGCTGGCGCGTTACGCGGCGTTCCGCGCACCGGAATACGAAAAACTGCCTGCATACACCCCCACGGCGGAGGAAATCGACCTGCGCCGGGCGGTCTGCCGGATGAACAGCCGCGCCTACGGCTTACAGCTTTTCACCTCGGTGGACGGGGTGACCTCCGTGCGGCTTGCCGACGGCTCACAGGTCATCACCGGGGAGGGGAATGACGCACTGACTAATGCGCCGGAGGATCTGGTGCGCGTGGCGGACAACGCCGCGGAAGCGGAAAAGACCCCCTCACGGTATGCGGAATTCTGCAAAAAGCTGTATGCGAAGTATCCGGAATTCAAAGCGGTGATGATCGCCCGTTGCCCGAATATTATGGCGTTTGCCCACACCGACGCGGTGTTTGACGCACGTCTGATTCCCGAGAGCTATATCCAGCTCAAAAACGTGCCGGTGCTGCCGTTTCTGTCGCTTCTGGAGGACGCGGACACGGCGCTGGCGGCGCTGTCGCCCAAAAATCCGGTGGCGATTGTGCGGGGGGATTGCGTGATCTCCTGCGGCACGTCTCTGCTTGCCGCGTATGACCATCTGGAGGTGCTGGAATACAGCGCGCGGTCGCTGGTTTCCTGCGCGGCGGTCGGCGCGCCGGTGGTGAAGCTCTCCGATCAGGAGATCCGCGATATCGAGGTTGCTTTCGGGCTGTAATCCCCCTCGGTCCCTGCGCCGCAGGCGGACACCGTCTTCGACAGGGGCTGAACGGCTCTCGCTTTACTTTGGGTGCACACACCCAAAGCGCCGCGTCAGCTATTCAGCCCCGCCGCAGGCGGCGCACACACCTCCGAAAGGCTGCTGCGTGCAATGTCTGTTCTGCGGGGGCGGTTCTGCCGGGCGGCGGGTATTGCAAAAATAAAATCCGAAAAACCTCCACAAACGGGAGGTTTTTTGTTATAATAAGAGCGGGCGCGGTGCGCCCGGAACCGAAATTCTGTGCAGAAAGGGAAATACATATGACAAAACTGCATTCTTATCTGATCGCAAAGACCCGCCCGGTTGCCGATGAGAAAAATATCATTCTTCACGGCGCATGGCGTGTAACCGTGCTTGCCGACCGATTGTTTCGCGTAGAGAAGGACAAGAGCGGCAAATTCAATGACGCCGCCACGCAGACTGTGTGGTTCCGTGATGCGGCACCGCAGGTCTTTACCGCGGAGGAACGCGCGGGCAAACTGACCGTTAAAACTCCTGCCGCCACGCTGGTGCTGGGCAACAACATTGCCCACAGCTATGTGATTCTTGACGGCGTGCGCCATCCGCTCTCCAATGAGGGGAACCTCGGCGGCACCGCCCGCACGCTGGACTGCTACTCCGGCGCGACCAATATCCGGAACCTGACGGAACTGAAATTGGGGGACGGCGTCTGCTCCCGCTCCGGCGTAGCCGTGGTGGACGACGCGGCGTCGCTGTGCCTTAACAAAGACGGGCTGGTGCGGGAAAGATCGACCGACGAGATTGATCTTTACGTGTTCGCCTACGGGCACGACTATCGCGCCGCCGTGCAGGCGCTGTACGCCATCACCGGCGCGGTGCCGATGCTGCCGCGTTACGCGATGGGCAACTGGTGGAGCCGTTATCACCGCTATTCCGACGAGGAATACCTCAAACTGATGAAAAATTTTGAGGAGCGCAATATCCCCCTGACCATCGCCACCGTGGATATGGACTGGCACTACTCCGACTTTGTGCTGGACGAAAAGAATATTGCCAAAGACGGCAAAGCCGACGAGGCGCACGGTTGCGTGTACGACCCCAAGCACCCGCACGCCCTCGGGTGGACGGGCTATTCGTGGAACACGCGCCTGTTTCCCGATTACAAAGCGTTTCTTGCCGAACTGCAAAAACGCGGGCTGCATGTGACGCTGAATCTCCACCCGCGTGACGGCGTGCGCTATTTTGAGGACATGTACCCCGAAATGGCAAAGGCAATGGGGATTGACCCCGCCACCGAGGCGCCCGTGAAGTTTGACATTACCGACCCACGCTTCATCAACGCGTATTTTGACGTGCTCCACCGCCCCTATGAAAAGGACGGCGTGGACTTCTGGTGGATTGACTGGCAGCAGGGCACCAAATCCAAGGTCGAGGGGCTGGACCCGCTGTGGGCGCTGAATCACTATCATTTTCTCGACAACGCCGCTACACATGTGCGCCCCCTCATCATGTCCCGCTTTGCGGGCTTCGGCTCTCACCGTTATCCCATCGGGTTCTCCGGGGATACCGTCACCAACTGGGAGTCGCTTTCCTTCCTGCCTTACTACACCGCCAACTCCGCCAACGCCGGGTTTACCTGGTGGGGGCATGACATCGGCGGGCATATGCTCGGCACAAAGGATGACGAGCTGTATGTGCGCTACCTGCAATACGGCGTGTTCAATCCGCTCAACCGCCTGCATTGCAGCAACAGCCGCCTTGCCACCCGTGAGCCGTGGGCATACGAGGGCGGCGCGGCGGAACTTGCCGCAAACGCCATGCGCCTGCGCCACAGCCTGATCCCGTATCTGTACACCTGCAACTACCTCACGCATGCGACAGGGCGCGCGCTCTGCGAGCCGCTGTATTACGAGTGCCCCGAAAACCCGGAGGCATACTGCTACGGCAACGAATATTTCTTCGGCCCCTCCTTTGTGGTGGCGCCGATCACCCGCCACAGCGAGGAAAAGGGACTGACCGCCGTGGAGGTCTGGCTGCCGGAGGGGACGTGGACGGACTTCTTCACGAGGGACGTTTACCACGTGCCGGCAGGCGGCGCGGCATACCGTATGGTGCGCCCGCTTGACAGCATCCCCGCGCTGGTGCGCGCGGGCGGCGTGGTGCCGATGAGCCGGGACGCGGGCAACTCCGCCGAAAACCCGAAACACCTGTTTGCCAAGGTATACAACGGCAACGGCGCGTTCTCGCTCTTTGAGGACAAGGGCAGGCACGAGGCGTTCATCGATTTCGTGACCGAGGGCGGGGACGGCGTGCAGACCGTGAAAATCAGCACCCGCGGCGAGCGCACGGTATTCCCCGCGCACCGCACGCTGACTCTGCAATTCCCGAACATCGAGGCGCACCCGCTGATTTACGTCAATACCCCCTCGCACGCCGACCGGCGCGATCTTGTCACCCTGACGGTGAAGAAAAACGGCGAGGTTATCCCCGCCGAGACCGACCTTTACGGCGTGGCGGAGGTCACGATTGCGGACTTTGACCCCACTGCGGTGTACGAAATTACCGTTACCTATGAGAAAATCGATGTGTATGAGGAGTTCTGCCGTCAGATGTTCGATAAGCTCCAGCGCGTGCAGGAAACGCTTGCCGTGCGCGATAACCTTTCCCATAATCTGAAAAACGGCAAGGCGCACGATATGGAGACCCTGATCGGCGCCATCCGCTACTCCGACCTCTCGCCTTTGGAAAAACAGCGTCTGTTGGAAACCGTCGTACCCGTGTAAGGGGACGCGCCGGGGGAGCCTTTTGCAAAAGGCTCCCCCGGACCCCCGCGAAAAATCTTAAAAAATAATAGGCGAGTGCGCCGCCGGCACCTGCGGTGCGGCTGACAGGCTGGCGCGACGCTTTGGGCGCACACGCCGAAAGCATGGCGTGCGTCGTGTAAAAATTTTTGAGGGAGTCAAGAGGGGACTTTTTATAAAAAGTCCCCTCTTGCGCGTCTCCTTTACGGCATTTTCTTTTTGCTTCTTTTTCTTTTGTGCCTACTTGCTCAAAAGAAAAAGAAGGGCTAAGGAATCTGATGACATTATAAAAAGAGTATCTTTTTTTGTAGGGACGACCAATGGTCGCCCGCCGGTATCTTCGGGCACGCATAAAACACCACTTCTGTAGGTTCTCATCCCCCTGCCCGAAAGTTTTTTGAGAGGGTCAAGGGAGGACTTTTTTCAAAAAGCCCTCCCTTGTATCGTTCTGTACAAAAAAATCCGAAAAAAACATTTACAAGCCGGGCGGTATCTGCTACAATGAAACCGATCCGGGCAAAGCCGGAAAAAAGGAGGACCGATCATGCGAAAGATTATCCGCTTGCAGGACGGGTGGAAATTCCACCGCGGGGACGTGGAGCCCCACTACCCGAAATTCAAGGGCGTTGCTTACGTCGGCGCCAAAACCGAGCGCGCCAAACAGGGTCCCGCCTGCAAAGATTACATCATTAACGATCCGTTTTCCCGCAATCACGTCCATTCCGCCGAGGATTGGGAGACCGTCAGCGTCCCGCATGACTACCACGCCGCCGACGGCTATGACCCGAACGAAAACGAGGCGCTGGGCTTCTGCCGTTACGAAAAGGGCTGGTACGTGCTGCGTTTTACCGTCTCCCCGGAGGAGGCAGACCGGCGGCTGACACTTTATTTTGAGGGCGTGACCACCCACGCCACCGTGTGGCTGAACGGGTTTTTGATGAAACATAACTTCTGCGGCTATACCTCCTTTGAGGTGGACATTACCGACGCCGCGCGCGTCGGTGAGGAGAACGTGCTGTCCGTCTATGTTTCCACCGAAGAAACCGAGGGCTGGTGGTACGAGGGCGGCGGCATCACCCGCCCCGTGTGGCTGGTCTCTGCCGCAAAAACTGCCGTGGATCTTTACGGCGTGTACGTCAAGCCCGAACGGCAAAACGACGGCACCTGGTGCGTGAAAACCGAGACTACCGTGCGCAACGATACCGACGGCACCGTGGCGCTCCGCGTGGAAAACACGATTCTGGACGCGGACGGAAACGAGGTCGCCACCGCCGCCGCCGGCAGCAGAGCGCCGTGGCGCGAAAAGCGCGTTTTGCATACCGTGATGGGGGTAAACGCCCCCGCGCTCTGGTCGCCGGAGACTCCCGCGCTGTACACCATGCGCACGCGCGTGTTCCGCGGGGAGAAGTGCGTGGATGAGGTCACCGACCGCTTCGGTTTCCGCACGTTTGTCACCGACCCCGAAAACGGGCTGTTTATCAACGGCAAACCTTATAAAATCAAGGGTTTCTGCGGGCACGAGAGCGTGGGGCTTTGCGGGCGCGCCGTGCCGGATAACTTACAACGTTACCGGGTGAAACTCATGCAGGAGATGGGCGCTAACGGCTACCGCACCAGCCATTATCCGCAGTCCGTGGCGCTGATGGACGCGCTGGACGAGGCGGGCTTTATCGTGATGGACGAAACCCGGTGGTTTGAATCCACCGAGGAGGGGCTGGCGCAGCTGGAAATGCTGGTCAAGCGTGACCGCAACCGCCCCGGCGTGTTTTTCTGGTCGGTCGGCAATGAGGAGTTTCTTGCCACCGATGAGCGCGGACGGCGGATTTTCAAAACGATGAAAGCGTTCGTGAAAAAGCTGGACGACCGCCCCGTCACCATGGCAGTGACCGAAAAGCCGATCAACGCGGTGGTTTTTGACGAGTGTGACGCCATCGGCATCAATTATAAATGGGATCATTACGTCCCCGTGCACGAAAAGCATCCGACAAAACCGATGTTTTCCGCCGAGTGCGGCGCCACCGGCACCACCAAGGGCTGGTATTTTGAGGACGACCCCGCCGGCGGGCACGTCACCGCCTATGACCATACCGTCAACAACGCGTTTCGCAGCCGGGAGTTTTCGTGGAAATTCCTGCTCGAAACCAAATGGGTGATGGGCGGCTACCACTGGAACCTCGGCGAGTACCGCGGGGAGGCGGTCTGGCCGCGCGTTTCCTCGGTCAGCGGCACGCTGGATTGGTGCCTGCGGAAAAAGGACGCGTTTTGGCAGCATCAGGCGTTTTTCACCGACACGCCGATGGTGCACGTGCTTCCGCACTGGAACTTTGCGGGGATGGAGGGGGAGCCGATCCGCGTGGTGGCGTATACCAACCAACCGCGGGCGGAACTGTTCCTCAACGGCAAAAACCTTGGCGCCGTTGCCGTGGAGCGTTACGGCCACGCCGAATGGCAGGTGCCCTACGCCCCCGGAAACATCGAAGTGCGTGTATATAATAAGGTAGGAACTCTTACCGCCACCGACCGCCGGGAGACCACGGGCGCGCCCGTGGCACTGCGGCTGGTTGCCGACACTGCGGACGTGGCGGCAAACGGGCGGGATCTGGCGCTGATTACCTGTGAGGTCGTGGACGCCGCCGGGCGCGTGGTGCCGGACGCCGAAGTGCCGGTGCGCTTTGCCGTGTCGGGCGCAGGCAGCTTTTATTCCAGCGGCGCGATCAATACCGACCACACGCCGATTACCTCGCCGGAGCGCACCACCTGGTGCGGCACCGCCACGGCCGCTGTGCGCACGGGCAAAGAGCCGGGCGAGTGCACCGTCATTGCCACCGCCGGGGGGCTCTCCTCTGCGGTGTTCCGCTTTGCGGTAAAATAAATACAACTGACGCTATCCGGGGCGCGGCGCGCCCCGGATTTTCTGTACCAAAATTTTTTTGAGAAATTTTCAAAAAAGGGTTGACAAGCCCCCTAAAGTGTGGTAAAATAGCAAAGCTGTCGCAAGAAAGCGATGGCGGAACGGTCTTTGAAAATTGAACAACAAGAGATAAGTATGAAGCATAGTATGTGCGAAAGAAAATCTCGGCAATTCTGAAA
>URMC01000079.1 GCA_900548735.1 uncultured Eubacteriales bacterium
ACAAAAGCCAATATTTGTAGGGGAGGGGGTTCCCCTCCCGTTGTTCGGAATTTACGCTTTGCCTCCCGTAGGGCGGGGGTAAGTACCCGCCGCGTTTGTTGAGATAAAATTCCATACAGCGGGGGCATATGGAATGCCCCCCTACGGTGTTAGATTTGTGTCGGAAAAGCGGGCGACGGGGGTATTTCGGTCTGCGCAAAGGGATGACGGGCATAGTTCGCACAGACCGAAACCGGAAAAGAAAAGAAACCCGGCGGTTGCCGGGTTTCTTCCGTAGACTTTATCAAGGCAGCACATTCTTTGGAAGTATTACATACTTTCCGGAAATTCGCTCCCTCAAAAAATCCTATTTCCGTTTTCCGATTTATGCCGGAAAGCACTCGGATGCAGAATCCCCGCCGCCGCCCGACAGGCGTATTTCATACGTCGAGGGCGGGCGACGGGGATAGAAAAACCCCCCGAAGATTTCTTCGGGGGGTTTTTCGGTCTGCGCCGAGAGCTTCCGACATTAGCCGAGTTTGGCGGCGTTGATGCGGATCCCGGGGCCCATGGTGGACGCCAGAACACAGCTCTTGATATACTGACCCTTTGCGGCGGCGGGTTTCGCCTTGATGATAGCGCCCATCAGTGCGGAGAAGTTCTCCGTGAGCTTCGCCTCGCCGAAGGATGCTTTGCCGATCGGGCAGTGGATGATGTTGGTTTTGTCAAGACGGTATTCAATCTTACCGGCTTTGGCTTCGTTGACGGCACGGGCAACGTCAGGGGTGACGGTGCCGGCTTTCGGAGAAGGCATCAGACCCTTAGGACCCAGCACCTTACCGAGACGCCCGACCAGACCCATCATATCCGGGCTTGCGATCACCACGTCAAACTCAAACCAGTTCTCTTTGAGAATCTTATCCACATATTCCATATCGCCGACGTAATCAGCGCCTGCGGCTTTGGCAGCCTCAACCTTGTCGCCCTTGGTCAGCACCAGGGTGCGCACTTTTTTACCGGTGCCGTTCGGCAGAACGACGGCGCCGCGCACCTGCTGATCGGCGTGACGGGAGTCAACGCCCAGGCGCACGTGAATTTCAATGGTCTCGTCAAATTTCGCTTTGGAAGTCTGGCACACGAGGGACAGAGCCTCAGCGGGGTCGTACAGTTTGTTTTTCTCCAGCAGTTTTACGCTGTCTGTATATTTCTTTCCCATGTCGGTCCCCTCCTTACTCTTCCACCGTGATACCCATGCTGCGGGCGGTGCCTGCAATCATGCTCATTGCCGCTTCCACAGAGCCGGCGTTCAGGTCGGGCATCTTGGTCTCGGCGATCTTTCTGACCTGCTCTTTGGTCAGTTTTGCAACCTTGGTTTTGTTCGGCGCGGCGGAAGCGGTCTCAATGCCGCAAGCCTTCTTGATCAGAACCGGAGCAGGGGGCGTTTTGGTGATAAAGGTGAAGGAACGGTCGGCATATACCGTGATCACCACGGGGATGATCAGACCGATGTCGTTCTTCGTGCGCTCGTTGAATTCCTTGGTGAAAACCGGAATCGCCACGCCGTACTGACCGAGAGCCGGACCTACGGGCGGCTGGGGCGTTGCTTTGCCCGCGGGCAACTGCAATTTGATATAGCCCATAATCTTCTTAGCCATTGTAAAAATAACCTCCTTTAGTGGTACGAACCGGGAGAATACAGAATTTTCTCCCTCCCACGATGTCCGCGTTTACCGCCGCGGATCAGACGGTTTCGGGCTCGAGGCAGGACGCCTCCAACTCCACAGGCATATCACGCCGCCCGCGCTTGACCAGCACCGTAACCAGCGTGTTGTCCTCGGAGATGGCCTGCACCGTGCCGGTGTAGCCCTCGAAAAGCCCGGAAGTGACCTTCACGTTGCTGCCCACCGCAAAGGCGAGAGAAACGCGCTTCTCCTCCGGTTCTGCGGTTTCCGCATTCTCCAATCCCAGCGCGCGCACTTCCTCTTCGGGCAGCGGCGTCGGGCGGGATCCGGGCCCCACAAATCCGGTCACGCCCGCGATGTTGCGCACGGCGTGCCATGTTTCGTCATTCATCACCATCTTGATATAGACGTAGCAGGGGAACACACGGTGCTCCACCTCTTTTTCCACGTCGCCTTTTTTCTCGATGACGATCTCCACCGGGATCCGGCAGTCAAAAATCAGGTCGCCGAGACCGCGATTTTCCACCAGTTTCCCAAGGTTGGCTTTGACTTTGTTTTCGTAGCCGGAATAGGTGTGCGCCACATACCATCTCGGACCTACGTTCATCTCATTGATGTTGCTCATCCGTATTACCTGAAGAGAGAAATCAGCAGGTTCTGCCCCTGGAAGAAGGCGTAGTCAAGCAGACCGATGACCGCCGCGATCGCGATGACCGAAACAATCACGAAAAGGGTGCTTGCCCAAACCTGTTTCTTGGGGTACCAGGTGATCTTCTTCATCTCGCTCTTGTAGGATTTCAGCGACTCTTTCACTTTCTCGCGCTTGATGATGCAAAGCACCACAGCCAAGACAACCAGCGCGCCCGCAATGCAAAGCGAAACGATTGCGCCGGTGGAAAGACCCTTGCCGGCTTCCTCCGTCCCTTCGGCGGAAACGCCAAGGCAAAGAACCGAACTGACGGCAAGGCAAAGGGTAAGGAACAGAATCAGCGCCTTTTTTGCTTTCATATCCGTCCGCTCCTTTCTTACTTGGATTCTTTGTGCAGAGTGTGCTTCTTGCAGAAGGGGCAATACTTGTTGAATTCCAGTCTGTCCGGGTCGTTTTTCTTGTTCTTCTTCGTGTCATAGTTTCTCTGCTTGCACTCGCTGCAAACCAGCGTCACTTTGACTCTTGCTTCATTCGCCATGTTTTTCGGCACCTCCCATTTCAATATTAGGTATAGACATACCCGATGTGTACCTCCCTCCCGGCGGAAGCCTGTCCCTTTCGGGTTGGCGCACAGGCAACACAAAAAAGCCCGCTCGCAGAGGTAAGAACCATTATAGCAGAACGCGCGCCGGCTGTCAAGGGGTTTTTGAAATTTTGCCCCGCCGCGGGGGCGTTTCCGATGATGGCAAATTTTTAATCGCAAGACAAAATTCTGAGAGCAGGATGAATTTCTGATGTCGGGGCAGAAATTTTAATCGCATGGCGAATTTCTGATTTCGTAGGGGAGGATTCTATATCCTCCCGCATCAAAGAAATTTCATCCCAACAAAAACCCGGCAAGACTACACCCCGCAAGGCTCCCTCCGGGCGTGGGCTTGCACCCGCCGGTTGTTAAGATGAAATTCCATACAGCGGGGGCATATGGAATGCCCCCCTACGGGGTTGGATTTTGCCAAGCAAACGGTGCATTGTAACCGCCGCCCCCTGTGTCAAGAGGTTACCCGCGATGTTCGCACAAACAAAAGGCTCCCTTGTGTAAAGGGAGCTGGCGCGACAGCGCCTGAGGGATTGTAAAAGCCGAAAGTTTGCAGAAAAGAAAAGAAAAAGATAGAGTTTGTGTCAGGTACAACCCCTCCGCCGCGCGGGAGCGCGGCACCTCCCCTTACACAGGGCAGGCTCATCAGTGCGCCGCCGGTTGTTAAGACGAAATTCCATACAAGCGGGGGCATATGGAATGCCCCCCTACGGTGTTGGATTTGTGCCGGGACAGCGGGCGACCATCGGTCGGCTGCAAGGCTCCTCTCCGACGTTGACGCAAAGCGTCAACAGGGGCTCCCGCGTGAGCGGGTGGGGGAGTACGCGAGACTGTGAAGGCTTTGCTAAGCAGGGAAATTCATACAGTTGTCGCACCCAAGTTTGGTGGTTGGTATCCAAAACAAAATCTAACTTCCAAATTGCGCGCTCTCCCCCTGCCGCCTGGCGGCGCCACCCCCCTCCCGGAGAGGGGCTTTTGGGCACCCACGCCTAACAAAAACCAATATTTGTAGGGGAGGGGTTTCCCCTCCCGCTCTGACGTAAAGTTACTCTTTCCTTTCCGTCATTAGATTTCTTAGTTCTTCTTTTTCTTTTGAGCAGGTAGGCACAAAAGAAAAAGAAGCAAAAAGAAAATGCCGCAAAGGAGATGCGAAAAGGGGGCTTTTTGAAAAAAGCCCCCTCTTAAACTCCCCGAAAAACTTTCCGGCGATTCACGCCGAAATGTTGGGTGTGTGCACCCAAAGTAACGTATCAGCCTGTTCGCCCCGCCGCAAGGCGGCCGCAAAAACTTTCCGGCAACTGGTGCCGAACTTTCGCTGTGCGTACCCAACTGACCCTGCAAGCCGCACCGCAGGTGCCGTCAGCCGACCAGCCGCACCGCAGGTGCCAAAAGGCTCCCCCTGCCTGCCTTACATCATTTTATCCGCCAGCGTCAGAAACACGGGCAGCAGGCGCAGGAGCAACAGGGCAAACACAAAGGTCAGCACCGCCACCAGTGCAAAGGTGACGATCGGGTTTTTCCCCTCCCGCTCATACCGCAGCTCCGCGCGGTATTTTTCCTCCTCCGGGATAAAGTACCGTGTTTCTCTCCCTTCTGCCTCCACGCGGTGAATCATCCGCTTCAGCGTTACGTTCTTTCGCAGTTCCCGCCGCGCCAGCCACCCGGTGATGCCCAGTTCCGCCGCGGTTTTGGCGCTCTCGGAGGAGAGCGCCTCCCCCGCCAGCACCGCGCGCACCACGCCGCCGGGCACCGTTTTCTGGTACAGCATATAAACCGCCGCCAGCAGAATGCCCACCGCAAACGCCCATACAAGCACGGTCAGCGACTGTGCGCTGACCGTAAAATGCTCGTATGTCCGCTCCGCCACCTCAAATGCCGAGAGCGGCGCGCTCATTATTTCTTCTCCGCGCGGATGACATCGCAACCCATGTACGGGCGCAGTACCTCCGGCACCGTGATCGTGCCGTCCGCGTTCTGATAGTTCTCCATAATCGCCGCAACCGTGCGCCCGATCGCCACGCCGGAACCGTTCAGCGTGTGTACCAGTTTCGGCTTGTCCTTCGGGTTCTCGCGGTACCGGATGTTTGCCCGGCGCGCCTGATAATCCTCAAAGTCCGAGCAGGAGGAAATCTCCACATACCGGTTGTACGACGGCATCCAGACCTCAATATCGTAGGTCATCGCGCTGGAAAACCCAAGGTCGCCTGTGGACAGCCGTACCACGCGGTAGGGCAGTCCCAGCCCCTGCAACACCCGCTCCGCATCGTTGGTCAGTTTCTCCAACTCCGCATAGGATTCTTCGGGCTTGGTAAATTTTACCAACTCCACTTTGTTGAACTGATGCTGACGAATCAGTCCCCTGGTATCGCGCCCGGCGGAGCCGGCTTCTGCGCGGAAGCATGCGGAATACGCGCAATAGCAGATCGGCAGCTTGGCGCCGTCCAGAATTTCGTCACGGTGCATGTTGGTTACCGGCACTTCCGCGGTCGGAATCAGGAAGCAATCGTTATTTGCCACGCGGAATGCGTCCTCCTCAAATTTGGGGAGCTGACCGGTGCCGCGCATCGAGTCACGGTTGACCATAAAGGGCGGGAAAATTTCGGTATACCCGTGTGCGGTGTGTGTGTTAAGGAAATAGTTGATGATGGAGCGCTCCAGCTTTGCGCCCGCGCCGCGATAGAAGTGGAACCGCGCGCCCGTGACCTTTGCGGCGGTGTCGGGGTCGAGAATGCCGAGGTCTTTGCCGAGATCCCAGTGCGCTTTTGCTTCAAAATCAAACTTGCGGGGTTCGCTCCAGCGGCGGATTTCCGCGTTTTCGGTGTCGTCCTTGCCGATGGGGTCAAGTTTGTTGGGCATATTCGGGATAGAAAGGAGCGTGTTGGTCATCTCCGCGTCGATCGCGGCGATTTTGTCGGTGTCAACCTTTACAGTATCGGAAAGCTCCTTCATCTCCGCAAAAATGGGCGCAACGTCCTTGCCCTCTTTTTTCAGCTGAGGGATGGACTTGGAAATGCGGTTCTGCTCCGCTTTTTTCGCTTCGGTATCGGCAATCAGCGCGCGGCGCTCTACGTCCAGTTCCAGCAGGCGGTCGATTTCCTTGCTGTAATCCTTTTGTCTGGTGGCAAGGCGCGCCTTTACTTCGTCCGGGTTTTCTTTGATATACTTAATGTCAAGCATTTGTTTTTCTCCTTTTTACTCTGCTTTGAAAAAATCCTTGCCGCAAAGCGCGGTCAGAAGGGCTTCCATGTCCTCATCGTCGTCGTAATACAGCTCAATGGATTTCTTTTTGTCGTTTTGTGTAATTTTGACCTTTCTGCCCAGCGCCTCGCGCGTGCGGCGTTCCAGGTCTTTCATATAGACCTTGTTCTGCGTGCCGCCGTCAATGTCAGGCAGGGTTTCCGTGGGCTCCGCGTTCTGGCGGCGCACCATGGTTTCCACATCGCGCACGGAAAGCCCCTTTGCCACCGCACGGTTGGCGAAAAGCGGAATCAGTTCCGGGTCACGGAGCCCCAGCAGCGCCCGCGCGTGCCCGGCAGAAAGCTCCCCGGAGCGCAAAAGCTCCAAAACTTCCTCCGGCAGATCCAGCAGGCGCAACAGATTGGTGATGGCGGGGCGGGATTTGCCCACCTGCTTTGCCACTTCCTCCTGGGTCATGTCAAACTTGTCCATCAGGGTCTGATAGCCCAGCGCTTCTTCCACCACGTTCAGGTCTTCGCGCTGAACGTTTTCAATCAGCGCTACCTGGGCGATCTTCATATCGTCGCCGTCCAGCACCACGGCGGGGATTTCGGTCAGCCCCGCCATTTTCGCGGCGCGCCAGCGGCGCTCCCCGGCTACGATTTCAAACGAGCCCTCAAAATTGGGGTTGGGGCGCACGATGATCGGTTGCAGCACGCCGTAAGTCGCAATCGAGTCCGCCAGAGCCTGCAGTGCCTCGCGGTCAAACTGCTTGCGGGGCTGATCCGCCCGCGGCTCCACTTCGGAGATGCGCAACGTTGTTGCCGCGCCCTCTTTCATCCCCATAATATTGTCGTCCAGGATGGAGTAAAAATCTCTTCCCAATCCTCCCGGTTTCTTTGCCATGATAAGTCCCTCCTTTTATATAAAATGAAATGATTTCACGGTTTATCGCACACGCCGCGCTTGTCAGCGTCTGAAAACAGATCGCACAGGATGCTTGCCCGCCCCTCACACCTGCCCGGCACTTGCCGGCAAACGCACGGAAGTGCAAAAGTTGCATTTCCCGCCGTAGGTGGCGGCGGTTGCCGCCTTGCGGCAACTCATATCCTCCCGCCCTGATGCAAAGTTGCTTTTTTCTTTCCTTGCCCTGTCAACTTCTTTAGCCGTTTTTCTTTGCAAATGTAGGCGCAAAGAAAAACGATCAAAAGAAATGCCCTTTTCCAGAGGAAACTTTTTGAAAAAAGTTTCCTCTGGACTCCTTCAAAAACTTTTGGGCAACCGATGCAGGGCATTGGGT
>URMC01000080.1 GCA_900548735.1 uncultured Eubacteriales bacterium
ACATGGCAACCGCCCAGCGGGTCATTCTCGCCGCGCCGAACGAAACGGCGGCGAAAAACGCCGCCGGATTGCTTGCCGAGCACGGCTACCCCGTGCGGCTGTATGACGGCAACGGGGAACTGCCCGCCGAAAAGGAGATTCTGGTAGAATGGCAGGAGCCGACCACAGGGTTTGAGTTGCCGGCGGCAAAAATCGCGGTGCTTTCCCTTGCCGAAGAGCAACGCCGCGGAGGGCTGGATGCCGGTGCCGGAATCCGCCGCGCCAAAAAGAAAAAGGACAGCCGCGCCGCCATTCTTTCTTATGCCGACCTCACCCCCGGTGACCTGGTGGTGCATGAGGCGCACGGTATCGGACGCTATCTGGGGCTGGAAACGCTGACCATCGACGGCGTGACCCGGGATTATATCAGTATTCAGTATGCCGGCAGTGACAAACTGTTTCTGCCATGTGACCGGTTGGACGCCGTTTCCAAATACATCGGCGCGCATGCGGACGACGGGCTGGTCAAGCTCTCGCGCTTCGGCGGCGGAGAGTGGAAAAAAGCAAAGGCAAAGGCAAAAGCCGCCGTCAAGGATATGGCAAAGGACCTCATCCGCCTGTATGCCGAGCGGGAGCGCCGCGCCGGATACGCCTTCCCCCCGGATGACGACTATCAACGCGATTTTGAAGCCGCGTTTGAGTATAACGAAACCGACGGCCAACTGAACGCCGCCGCCGAAATCAAAGAGGATATGGAAAGCACGGTGCCGATGGATCGCCTGCTTTGCGGAGACGTGGGCTTCGGCAAGACCGAAGTGGCGCTTCGCGCCGCGTATAAAGCGGTGCTGGCGGGCAAACAGGTGGCAATCTTAGTGCCGACCACCATCCTTGCCTTACAGCATTTTCAGACCATCCAGTCCCGCATGCGGGCATTCGGCGTGCAGGTGGATATGGTTTCCCGCTTCCGCACACCCAAACAGCAGGCAACCACGCTCCGGCGGCTGGCACGCGGGGATGTGGATATCATCGTGGGCACGCACCGCCTGATTTCGTCGGATGTGAAATTCAGGGATTTGGGTCTGCTGATCATTGACGAGGAACAGCGTTTCGGCGTGGCGCAGAAAGAAAAAATCAAACAGCTGTCCGGCAATATCGACGTGTTGACCCTCACGGCAACCCCGATCCCCCGCACGCTGAATATGGCAATGAGCGGCATCCGTGATATTTCGATTCTGGACGAGGCACCCGGCGACCGGTTGCCGGTGCAGACCTACGTGTTGGAGCACGATGATCTGGTCATCCGTGAGGCGATCCGGCGGGAACTGCGCCGCGGCGGGCAGGTGTTTTACCTGCATAATGCGGTAGAAACCATTCATGAGGTGGCGGCGGCGCTCGCCCGCGAGATTCCGGAAGCGCGCATTACCGTGGCACACGGGCAGATGGATAAGGACACGCTGGAGCGGATCTGGAGCGATATGGTGGCGGGGGAGATTGACATTCTGGTCAGCACCACCATCATTGAAACCGGTATTGACGTGCCGAACGCCAATACGCTGATCGTGGATTGCGCGCACCGCCTGGGGCTTTCTCAGTTGCATCAGCTCCGTGGGCGCGTGGGGCGCTCTCCGAGAAGAGCATATGCCTATTTCACCTATCCGCGCGGGCGCGCGCTCAATGAGTTGCAGCAAAAAAGGCTGGAAGCACTGCGGGAGTACGCAGAGTTTGGCGCGGGCTTCCGCATTGCCCTGCGCGACCTGGAACTGCGTGGTGCGGGGAACCTCCTCGGCGCCGAACAGCACGGGCATCTGGATGCCATCGGATATGAGCTTTATGTGAAGCTGCTCAATGAGGCAGTGCTGACGGAACGGGGGCAGACGGTAGTCGAAAAGCCGGAATGTGTGGTGTCGCTCTCCTTTGACGCATGCCTGCCGGATTCCTACGTGCATGCCGCCACCCAGCGCATGGCGCTGTATAAGCGGATTTCCCTGATTGAGAGCAAAGAGGACCTTCAGGATATGAGCGATGAACTGCTTGACCGCTACGGGGAGTTGCCGCGTGCGGCGGAAAACCTGTTGCAGATCGCCCGTATCCGGTCGCTGGCAAGGGATTGCGGAATCACGCAGATCCGTCAGGACGGAGCGGATATTCAGATTCTTTCCCCGAAGATTGATGTGGATATGTGGATGACCCTTTCCGACGCCTTTCCGGGGCGCCTGCGGATGATGCTTTCGGGCGCACCGTATATCCGTTATCATATCGCCAAAGGGGAGGACCCGCTCGCCTTTTTGCAGTCCCTGTTTGAAAAATACCGACAAACGGGTTGCGAAAACGGCAAAAAAGCCCCGGATTCCGCCGGGGAAAAATAAGAAAAGAGGAAGCTGTATGAAAAAGATACTTTCCGGCGGCGTGCTGCTGTTGCTCGCGCTGTGTTTGGTGCTTTCCGGGTGCGCGGCGCACGGCAAAACCATGATGACGGCGGGCAAAACCGATATTTCGGTCAACATGTTTGCTCTGTACCTCTCCCGAATGAAGGGCGACCTCGGGCGCGCCGGACTTTCGGTCAATGACAGCAGTTTTTGGGCAAGCTATATTTCCACCGATAATACCACCTACGCGCAGTATTACACCAACCAGGTGCTGGAGGGGCTTCGTCAGATTGCGGCGGCGCTGATCCTTTATGAGGAGGAGGGGCTTTCGCTTTCCAAAGAGGATAAAGAGAATATCGACCTGTGGATCGAGCAGATCATCAAGGACAGCGGTGGCGGCTCCAAAACCAAAGTCAACTCTCTGCTTTCCGCCTACGGCGCCAACCTGACCACCCTGCGTGACGCCGCCGAGATCGAGGCGAAGGTCGCACAGCTCAAAACCCATCTGTACGGTGAAAACGGCTCCCTGATTGCCGATACCGCAAAAGAGGAGTTTTACCGCGCGACCTATTTCAGAGGGTATCAGATGCTGATTGCCAACACCTATTATGACCGGGATACCGATGCGCTGGGGCAGACGGTTTATTATGTGCCGAATGATAAAGGCACCGCAAGTGCAAAAATCGCATATGATACCAAAAGCGGCACCCCGTGCGGCGAAAAGGACAAAAACGGAGACGAAATTTATACCAAGGACGGCAAGGTCGGCGGTGCGGTTGCCTATGATACGGAAAACGGCGTGGTGAATTACCGGTACGACTCCAAGGGGGAGCGCATCGTAAAGAAATATACGGATGAGCAGATGCAGGAACGCAAGGAATATGCCGAAATCATCATGGAAAAGTGCCGCGGCAACGAAGAACTGTTTGCACAGTACATCAAACAAGGGAGCGACAATTCGGAGTTTACCGAAAAATACGCCCCCAACGGGATGTACTTTTCCTCGGAGGCATATACCACGGACGGTATTTTCTCCAACTTTGCCACGGAATTGGCAAAACTGGAGATCGGAGAAATGACATTGCTGGAATCCGACTCCGGATATTATCTTCTGCAACGTGCCACGCTGGACAGCGCCGCCTGGCAGAACGGGGAAAACAGCAGTTGGTTTTCCACGTTTACGGAACTGGTGATTGAATACATGCTGCAACAGCGGACAAAGGACTACCTGTCGCAGGTGACTTTGAAGGATGATCTGGCAAACAGCATGGATATCACAAAAGTGGAGCCGAACTATTATTACTGATTTTGACGGATTGCAAAAACTGCCCGGAACTTCCGGGCAGTTTTTACTTGACAAATTGAAAATAATATGTTAAAATATTTTTTGGTGTACAGATCGGACAAAATCGACACGGAGGCATTTGCGGATGAAACGGTTCAGTAAACGGAGAGCAGAGCTGATGGGCATTGATCTCGGCATTGCCGTGACCTCTTATTACGCCATCATGCTTCTTTATATGCTCAACCGGAACGTGACAGTGAAGGAAAGCGGCTTTACCGTGCCGAAGCTTGCCGTGTTCTGCGTTTGCCTGCTGGCGGTGCGCTATGCCGCGCGGATTTATCGTTGCATCTGGCGTTACGCCAATGTGAACGCATATCTGCGGCTGGTGTGTTGCGATGTGATTGCCGGCGCGGTGTTCTTGGCGGCGGGCAGAATCTACAAGCCGTTCGGCTTGCCGGTGACCTATCATTTTGTCCTTTCCATGACGGTGCTGATTCTGACGCTGTGTAGCCGGTTTGCGTATCAGCGGCTTTATGCCGTGCGCGGAATCCGGACGGATGAGCGCAGTGAACCGCAGTGTGGGGAAAATCACCGGATCAACGTGGTGATTGTGGGTGCCGGAAATATAGGCGCGACATTGGCAGAGTCTTTCCTGCGCAATCCGAAGGCGCATTATAAGCCCTATTGCTTTGTGGACAAGGATGCGGAGAAGATCGGCAATGAAGTCAACGGGATCCGCGTGTACGCGGATGACGACCGGATTGTGGATCGTATCAAAGCCATGCCGGTGCAGGAGATTATTGTGGCATTGCCCGAGCTTTCGCCCGCGAAAAAAGACGAAATTTACGAGAAATACAAAAAAACCGACTGCAGAATCAAATTGTACGATTACTCCATGTCCGAGCCGAGAAAGGCGAGCATCCGGGAGTTTCGGATCGAGGATCTGCTGTTCCGGGACAGTATCAGCATTACCAATGAGCGCACTGCAAAATTCTATGCCGGAAAAACGGTGCTGGTTACCGGCGGGGGCGGCAGTATCGGCTCCGAGCTCTGCCGGCAGATTGCCAAGCAGAAGCCGCGCAAGCTGGTGATTCTGGATATTTACGAAAACAACGCGTATGACATTCAGCAGGAGCTGATTCGTACCTATTGCAATCAGCTGAATCTGGAAGTGGTGATTGCCTCGGTGAGAGACGAAAAGCGGCTGGACGATGTGTTTGCCGCAGTACGCCCGGAGATCGTGATTCACGCGGCGGCGCACAAGCATGTGCCCCTGATGGAAAACAACCCCTGTGAGGCGATCAAAAACAACGTGTTCGGCACCTTCAACTGTGCCAACATGGCGGAAAAATACGGCGTGGAAAAGTTTTTGCTGATTTCCACCGATAAAGCCGTCAACCCCACCAATGTGATGGGCGCCAGCAAGCGGCTGTGTGAAATGGTGATTCAGTGCCGTACCGACAGCAAAACCGAGTTTGCGGCGGTGCGTTTCGGCAATGTGCTCGGCTCCAACGGTTCCGTGATTCCGCTGTTCCGCAAACAGATTGAAAAAGGCGGACCCGTCACGCTGACGGACAAGCGTATCATTCGGTATTTTATGACCATCCCGGAGGCGGTGCAGCTGGTGCTGGAAACCGGTGCCATGGCGAAAAACGGAGAGTTGTTTGTGCTGGATATGGGCAAACCCGTCAAGATTCTCGATTTGGCGGAAAACATGATCCGTATGGAGGGATATATCCCGTATCAGGATATTGATATTGTGGAAGTGGGGCTTCGCCCGGGCGAGAAACTGTATGAGGAACTTCTGATAAAAAGCGCAAATCTCACCAAAACCGATAACGATCTGATTTTCATAGAGCATGATCAGCCACTGACGCGCGAAAAGATGGAAGAAAATCTGCGCCTGCTTTGTACGGCAGCGGAGAAGGGGACCCCGGAGGCGGTATACAGCGCTATTCGCGCTACCGTGCCCACCTACAAAACTCCGGAGGAAGTCAACGAAACCGCCGCCAGCGCCAAGGAAATGCAGGAGGCGGAAACCAAAGCGCAGCCGGAGCGGGAAGTGTGCGGGAGCGCCGCCGTATAAGTTTTGCGACAAAATTTGCAAAAGCCCTTGACAAAGAAAGACTTTTGGTTTATACTCTTACCCGAAAACCGCATAGAAATCGGGGGTGCTGCCATAGGGCGGCTGAGACGGGCAACTGCCCGAACCCTTTCACCTGATACGGATAATGCCGGCGTAGGGAAGAGATCTTGAAAATCTGTTTGCCGCACGGAGATTTCCGTGCGGCAAATTTTTTTCAAGGAGGCATTTTTATGCAAACCAAAACAGAAAACACCAAAAAACTGGTCGAATCCGCGCTCCTGGTCGCGGCGGCGGTGGTGCTCAGCATCTTCAAGATTGCGGACCTGCCGTACGGCGGCTCGGTCACGCTGGCTTCCATGTTCCCGATCGTGCTGATCGCGTATCGGCACGGGCTGGCATGGGGCATGGGCGCCGGGCTTTCCTATGCCGTGCTGCAGCAGTTGCTGGGGTTAAAGAGCCTGTCGTATGTGACCACCTGGCAGTCGGTGCTGGCAGTCATCTTTCTCGATTACATCTTTGCCTTTGCCGTGCTGGGGCTTGGCGGTATTTTCCGCGGCAAAATGCAGAAACAGAGCACGGAGCTGGCAATGGGGTCGTTCTTTGTGTGCGTCCTGCGGTACATTTTCCATGTGATTTCCGGCGCTACGGTTTGGGCGGGTATCTCCATCCCCACCGGCGCGGCAATGGCGTATTCCCTTATTTATAACGCCACCTATATGGTGCCGGAAACCATCGTGCTGGTGCTGGTGGCGTATTACCTCGGTAGCGTGCTGGAATTCCGCAAACCGGAGCTTTCCCGCCTGCAAACCGAAGAAAACGGCGGCAAAACCGCCGACCTGCTTGGCGTGTTCACCGGGCTGATCGGTGTGGGCGCCGTAATTGCCGATGTTGTGCTGATCTTCACCCATATGCAGGATCCTGACAGCGGTGAGTTCAATATCCAGATGCTGAAAGTAGAAAACTTTGTCGGCAGTTTCTGGATGACGGTCGTCATCGTCAGCGTCGTGGCGCTGGCAATCGGTTGCATCCTCTGCACCGCCCGCCGCAATATGATTGAAGACGCGAAAAACACCAAATAAAATCGTTGCAAAAAAGGCACCGCCGGGCGGTGCCTTTTTTGCGTAAAACGCATCACGTTTCCTGTCGTTTTGCTTTTTTTAACATAAACACGGCGATGGCGGGCAGAGTGAGAAATGCGGCACCGCCTGCGGCGGCGTTGAAAAACGGTACAGCGGGGTTTTTGCCGAACAGGGAGAGAACAGTGGCTTGCGTGGTGAATACCGACAACAGCGATCCGCATAAGGAAAGCGCCTTGGAGGAGAGCAGTGCCGGGCTCTCTCTTTTGCGGAAACGCGCGATTTGCCGCAGAGAAAGCGCCACGCGAAAAAACGTGAAAATTGCCGAAATACTCAACACGTATCCGGGGTAAATGATGGTTTGCTCCTCTAAAAGCACCGAGAGTACAATGCCGCCGAGTGATACGTCCTGCAACAACAACAGTTGCGCCGTGCGGCGGTAGGCTTCCCATTCCATGGTAAGGC
>URMC01000081.1 GCA_900548735.1 uncultured Eubacteriales bacterium
GGTGGCTGATGCCGAACATCCGCTGTGTGCACCCAACTGACTCTGAAAGCCCCGCCGCAGGCGGCGCGCAAGAGGGGCTTTTTTCAAAAAGCCCCCTCTTAAACTCCCGCAAAAACTTTCCGGCGACCGCCACCGGACATTGGGTGGTTCTTTATAGGGGCGACCATTGGTCGCCCGCTTATTCGACGAACAAACCCAAAGTGGCGTGTCAGCCTGAAAGCCGTCCCGCAGGGACCGCCGGACATTCAGAATGTTACCGGCAAAGCTCTTCTGCCAGTGCGGCGAGTTCCGTCTGGTTTTCCTCGCTCATTGCCGACAGCAGTTTCACCGATTGCTCTGCAAAACGGATATTCTTACTGCCCTCCAGCATTCCGCGCATGACCTTTGCCGCCGTCGGCGCCCACGAGCCGTTCTCAATCAGCGCTACGGTGCGGTTCTGATACCCATGCTCCGTCAGCGTCTCGATAAACGTGCGCATGAACGGGAAAATTCCGGCGTTATAGGTTGTGGTGGCAAGCACCAACTGACTATAGCGGAACGCGTCTTCCACCGCCTCCGCCATATCCGAGCGGGCAAGGTCGGTCAATACCACCTTTTTTCCTTTCGCACGCAACAACTCCGCCAGTTTCTCCGCTGCCGCCTTGGTGTGCCCGTACACCGAGGTGTAGGCAATCAGTACGCCCTCATCCTCCGGCGTGTAGGACGACCACGTGTCATACAGTTTCAGGTACTTTGAAAGATCCCCGGTGAGCACCGGTCCGTGCAATGGGCAGATCGTGGCAATCTCCAGCCCCGCCGCCTTTTTGAGCAGTGCCTGCACCTGCGCGCCATACTTGCCGACAATCCCGAAATAGTAACGCCGTGCTTCGCACGCCCAATCGGTTTCCTCTCCTTCCACGGCACCGAATTTGCCGAATCCGTCCGCAGAGAACAGCACCTTGTCGGTACTGTCGTAGGTCACAATCACTTCCGGCCAATGCACCATCGGTGCGGTCAGGAACGTCAGCGTGTGGCGCCCCAGCTCCAACTTGCTCCCCTCGCCAACCACCAGACGGCGTGCGGCAAAGTCCTCCCCGTAAAATTGTTTCATCATCACAAAGGCTTTGGCGCTTGCCACCACCACTGCCTCCGGGTATTCCGCCGCAAACAGCGCGATGTTGGCGGAGTGATCCGGCTCCATATGTTGTATAATCAGATAGTCCGGCTTTCTCGTGCCCAATTCGCTTTTCAAATTTTCAAGCCACTGTTTTCCAAAATTTGCTTCAACAGTGTCTAAAATTGCAATCTTATTGTCCAAAATGACATAAGAATTGTATGCCATGCCCTCCGGCACCACGTATTGCCCCTCAAATAAATCAATTTCCCGGTCGTTGACCCCAATGTACCGGATATCGTCAGAAATCACCATTTCGATTCTCCTTTTCTGTTTCAGCAGTCACAGCCGCAAAGAGCCGCCGCTTTTCTGCCTTTATTGTACCACAATCACGCCACGCGTGCAACCGTTTTTTAGAGGACTCTAAATTATTTAACAACTCCGAAAAATATCGACGAATCAAATATAATGAACGGCGGGAGCAAGCCCGTGCCCTGCGGAAAAGGCAAAACGTTCTTTGCAATGTTCGCACACCCAAAAAGCTCCCCCCAGTAAAGGGAGCCAGCGCGTGAGTGCCTGAGGGATTGTAAAGGCTTAGACTTTGCAGAGCAGAAAAGAAAAAGTTACTCTTTCCATTCCGCCATCAGATTCCACAGTTCTTCTTTTTCTTTTGAGAGAGCGCCCGGTAAGCCGAAACCATTCGGCTTTTCGCAAAGCGAAAAACTGCGAAGCACCGTGGGGAGAATATTTTTTGCCTCCGGCAAGTAACACGACCGCGGGCATATTTTATATGCCAAGGGAGCGGTGCGCCGCCGGGGCGAAAAAGAGTCCCTCACGGCGGATGGGCTTTGGTTTACCGGGTACTCCGGCACAAAAGAAAAAGAAGCAAAAAGAAAATGCCGTAAAGGAGATGCGTTAAGGGGGGTTTTTGAAAAAATCCCCCTTAAAATCCCCTAAAAACTTTTGGGCAACCGGTGCCGGAATGTTCGGCGTGTGCACCCAAAGCTGCGTACCAGCCTATTCGCCCCGCCGCAAGGCGGCGCCGGGGTGTTCGGCGGGCGCACCCAAAGCAGCGCGCCAGCCTGTTCGCCCCGCCGCAGGCGGCCGCAGGTGCCCCCGCCGCCAGGCGGTGTCGCCGGTTATTTGCCCGTGCCGCTCGCGGCGCGGGCGCCTTTTTGGCACAGCGTCTGCAAGGGGCACTCTCCGCACTTGGGGTTTCTTGCGGTGCAGATCTCTCTGCCAAAGGAAACCAGACGATGGCAAAAGTCGCTCTGTTCCGCCGGTTCTACCAGCGAAACCAGCGTTTTCTCTACACGTGTGGGGTCTTTTTCACTTTCCGGGTACATCCCGAAGCGCCCGCAAAGGCGGATACAGTGCGTGTCGGCAACGATGGCGGGGAGCCCGAACAAATCCCCCCGCAGCAGGTTTGCGATCTTCCGCCCCACACCGGGGAATTTCAAAAGTTCCTCCATGTCGGACGGCATCACGCCGCCGTAGTCTTCCACCAGCATCCGGGAGGCGTCCACAATATTCTGCGCTTTCGTATGATACAGCCCGCAGGGGCGGATCAGTTCCTCCACCTCGGCAACATCTGCCTTTGCCATCGCCGCGGCATCGGGAAAGCGGCGGAAGAGATCTTTGCAGACCAGATTCACCCGCGCATCGGTACACTGGGCGGAAAGCCGCCCCATCACCAGCAGCCGCCAGGGGTTGCCCTCTGCTTCCAGTGCGCATTGCGCCTCAGGATAATACGCCTTCAGCGCCGCCACGATGCCGGCTATGCGCTCTTTTTTCTCTTTTTTCGTCATCGCCGCACACGCTCCTCTCTTTTTTCTCCATTATACGCCCGGATTGGTGCTTTTTCAAGCCCTATCCCGCTTTTTTGCCCTCCCCGGAGCCGGAAAATCCGCTCCAAAATGTGAAATTTTACCGAAAATGAAAAAAACACTTGACAAGCAACTGCCTTTGCGGTTATAATATCAGTTGTCACTGTAAAAGCGTACACTATGCCGCCCACCCGCGGCGCCCTGTCATACGCTTCCGATTCCAAAAACGAAGGAGGTGCCACCATGCTCAGAACCTATCAACCCAAGAAACGTCAGAGAATGAAAGAGCACGGATTCCGGAAAAGAATGAGAACTGCCGACGGCAGAAATGTTCTGAAAAGAAGACGCGCAAAAGGCAGAAAGAGACTGACTTACTAAGTCCCGACGCCCACATAGAAACACTCCGGTGCCGGGCAACCGGGAGATTTTCTCCCAGTGCCCATCGTGCCGGGGCTTTTCTTTACGCGCGTGCGTGGGCGCGTGCATTTTAAGGTAAATGCGAAGTCCCGCGGCTCTGCCGCGGGCAACCAAACGGAAGTGAAAGGACAGGAGCTATGAAACTTGTTGCCATTAAGGAGCATCATCTGTATGATAAAACGTTCCGCAAGGGCAACCGCTTTGTCGGCAAATGCGTGGCGGTTTACGTACAGCGCGATTTTGCCGCCAAAAAACTGATGTCGGCAGACCCGGAGAAAAGATACCACAACCGCGTGGGGCTTTCGGTCGGCAAAAAGATCGGCGGGGCGGTAAAACGCAACCGTGCCAAACGGATTCTGCGCGCGGCGTACTGCGAGGTGCGCGGCGAGGGGCTTGCCACGGGGTATCTGATCGTGCTGGCGGCACGGGAGGAAATCCGGGACAAAAAGTCAGGCCAGGTTGCGGCGGAGCTGCGGCGTGCGTTCCGGTATCTGGGGCTTCTTTCCGACAGATGAAGTATCTTTGTATCTGGCTGATCCGCTTTTACAGAAAATTTTTATCCCCGCTCAAGCGCCACGGCTGTTGCCGCTTCACGCCGACCTGCTCGGCATACGCGCTGGAGGCGTTTCAGAAACGCGGCTTTTTTGTGGGGATGTTTCTGAGTGTGCGCCGCGTGTTGCGGTGCAATCCCTTTCACCCCGGCGGGTACGATCCGGTGCCGGAGAAAGGGCTGATTTACCGGGGGTCCAACGAGATCCCGATCCCGGATGACTGCCGCCCGGACAGCGGCGCGCCCCAGGAAAACGGGGCGGAACCTGAAAACGTGTCCGACAGAGAAGCCGACGGGAAACCGGATGGAGCTTCTGTCCAAGGAAAGGAAAAAAATCAATGAAAAAAACGAAAACCCTGCACAAGGTGCTTTCCCTTTGCCTTGTTTTCGCGCTGTGTGCGGCGCTGGCACTGGTGCTTTCCGCTTGCGGAAAACCGCAACAAGCCACCGTGGACTACGTGCGCGAAGAAGGCGTTTCGGCAGAGGATTACTTTGCCAAAGTATTAAAGCAGAATGCCTCCGCGCGGGAGAAATTCACGGCGGCGGCGCGCGGCTATAACATGAGCGCCGAGGGCTTTGACGATGCCAACCTGCCCACAATCACCGCCGATACCGCGGGTGTCACCGCAGTGGTGCGCGGCGAGGGCGAAAACGCGAAAACCTGGCTGGTAAACCTGGAAGGCGCCAAGGCGGCGCTGGCGTCCATGACCCCCACCGATGACAGCACCAAAGCCAAATATACCGCATATTGCGAAGAGCTGACCGCCGAAATGATCCCCGCTGTGGTAGAGAAAATGCAGACGGCGGTGGAGATCACCACCAAAAACGGCCCGATTGACACCCTGCTGATCTGGATCGGCAAGTTTTTGCAGATTCTCACCAAGCTGACCGGCGGCTACTACGTGCTGGCGCTCTTTATCTTTGCGATTATTATTGAAATCATTATGCTGCCGTTTGGCATCAAACAGCAGAAAAACTCCATCAAACAGGCGAAAATGCGCCCGAAGGAAATGGCAATCCGCAAAAAGTACGCCGGGCGAAACGACCAGGCGACCATGCAGAAAATGCAGGCGGAGTTGCAGAAGATGTATCAGGAGGAGGGCTTTAACCCCATGGGCGGGTGCCTGCCGCTGCTTGTCCAGTTCCCGATCATCATTGCGCTGTACAACATCGTGGTAGACCCGTTGCGCTACGTGCTGGGGCTTGCCTCCAGTTTCTCCTCCGCACTGACCACTTATTCCACCACCGCGCGTGCGGCGGGCGGGCTTGGCATGACGCTGAGCAACACCCGCGGCACTATCGAGTTGCTTTCCAACTTCGGTGGCAAAGCGCCGGAGGGGTTGCAGAACTTCCTGTATTTCTCCAACGCGGGCGACTGTTATAACGAGCTGACCAACATCACCTTCCCGAACTTCAGTCTGTTCGGGCAGAATATGGGTCTGGTGCCCGGCTTCCATAAGCCGTATGTGCTGCTGGTGATCCCGGTGCTGACTTTCGTGATCTACTTCCTCAGTATGAAGATCAACCGCAAGCTTTCCTATCAGCCTGTCACAGTGGATCAGCAGACCGGTTGCTCCAACAACATGATGGACATCGGCATGCCGCTGATGAGCGTGTATATCTCGTTCATCGTGCCTGCCGCAGTCGGCATTTACTGGATTTTCAAGAGCATTATCGGCACGCTGAAACAGTACCTTGTGCAAAAGTTTATGCCCCTGCCCGTGTTTACCGAGGAGGAGTATAAAGCCGCCGAGAAGGAAATGAAGGGCAAAAAGCCGCCGATGCGCGCCGGGGAAAGAACCACCGGCAGCGGCAAGGTCGTGCGCTCACTCCACCATATTGACGACGATGATGACGAGCTTCCCCCGCCCCAGCCCGAGAGCGGTGACGAGGAGGAAGAAACCCCTGAAAAAGACAGCGGAGAAAAGCCGGAAAACGGCATGACGGCACCCCTGAAAGAGGACCGCAAGGACAAAAAGAAATGAGGAACAGATCATGAGAAAAGAAGTAACCGTATCCGCAAAAACCGTCGAAGAAGCGCTGAACAAGGCAGTTGCCGAGCTGGGCGCCCCCGGCGTGGAAGCGATTGAATATACCGTTGTGACCGAGCCGAAGAAAGGATTTCTCGGCATCGGCGCCGTGCCTGCCACCGTGACCGCGGCGTATCAGAAAAAGGGCGCGGAGATCGCGCGGGATTTCCTGAAAGACCTGGTAAGCGAGATGGGCATCGAGGCGACCGTGGTCATGACCGACGGCGAGGACGACAACAAGATCATCCGCGTCAACGGCGAGAACGCCGGCGTGCTGATCGGGCACCACGGTGAAACGCTGGACGCCCTGCAATACCTTGCCAACCTTGCCGCCAACAAGAAAACGCCCGATGAAAAGCGGGAATACTGCCGCATCACCGTGGACGTGGAAAACTACCGTCTCAAGCGTGAGGAGACCCTGCGCGCGCTGGCGCGCCGCATGGCGGACAAGGTTCTGCGCTATCGCAAGAGTGTAATGCTGGAGCCGATGAATCCCTATGAGCGCCGGATCATTCACTCCGAGGTGCAGAACATCCCGGGTGTTTCCACCAACTCCATCGGCAGTGAGAACAACCGCAAGGTTGTGATGTATCTGGACGAGACCGAGACCGAAACCGAAACCAACACCAAACAGAACGATACAGAGGAGTTCGGCGAGTTCTGATTTGCTACCGCCCGAAAGGAGGGGAGCCGCCTTGAAAAAAGTTTTTGCGCTGACGCTGGCGCTGTTGCTGTTTGCCGCGGCGCTTCCCGCCGCGGCGGAAAGCCCGGTGACGGTAACGCTGATCTGTAACGGGAAAGCCGAGACCCTGCCCATGGGGGAGGGTGTGACTTTGCCGGTGCCTGAAACCGGTGATAAAGTGTTTGCCGGCTGGCTGTGGGAAAAGGACGGCACCCCCGCTCTTTACCCCGCAGGTGCGGTCATTTGCCCGGAGACGGATGCCACGCTGATCGCCCTTGCGGTGGGGATGCAGACCCTGACCCCGGAGCTGCGGGTGATTGCGGCGGACGATATGGGATTGCGGTTTCTCACCGAAATCAACGCCGCGGATTTTGCGGCGCTGAGTGCGGTCACGACCGTGGGCAAGGGCACCATCATTGCACCGAAATATTTCGCCCAGAAAAAGGCAGGGGGCGTGCTGACCCCGGAGAGCATTGCCAAAAACGGCAAGAGCCTTTTCGTGGATGTGCCCGCCGGCGGGTTTTACCGGAAAAGCGCCGAAACGCATACCGTTGCGGGGTCTTTGACCGGAATTGCCGGAAAAAACAGCACGATGGACTTTCTTGGCGTGGGGTATCTTTCCCTCACTTT
>URMC01000082.1 GCA_900548735.1 uncultured Eubacteriales bacterium
AGAGCGCGCCGCCGCCATGGAATCGGCGGAATAGCTCGACGCCATTGTGCTGAAATTCAAAATCGGTGCCGGGGCGGACGGGCACCTGTACGGCTCCGTGACCGCCAAGGAAATCGCCGAAAAGCTGGAAAAGGAACACGGCGTGATTGTGGACAAGCGCAAAATTGCGGTGCCCGCCCCCATCAAGGCTTACGGCAGTTATGATCTGGACGTGCGCCTGTACACCGACGTATCGGGCAAGATTCACCTGATCGTGACCGACGCGTAAGCGCCCGGAGGAATTTATGAACACCGAACGGATTTCGGCGGACACCGGCGATTTTACCCGCAAGATGCCCTGCTCGCTCCCCTCGGAGCGCGCGCTGCTCGGCGCCATTCTCATCGACCCCGCCTCCATCAACGATGTGGTGTCGGTGCTCTCGCCCGATGATTTCTATGTGCAGGAGCACAAAGAGATTTTCAACGCGATGCGGGAGCTGTTTGACGTCAGCCGGGAGATCGACCCCGTGACCCTGATCGACACGCTGGTGCACAAGGGCGTTTACGAAAAGGCGGGCGGAGAGGATTATATCCGCTCCCTGCTGGACGCAACCCCCAACGCCATGAACCTTGCGGACTATGCCCGTATCATCAAAGAAGAAAGCATCCGCCGGCGGATCATCGAGACCTGCGCCGCGGTGTCGGATCAGACCTATGGCGAGCAGGAAAGCGTTTCCGCCGTGCTGGACTATGCCCAGGGGCAGTTTCTCGAAATTTCACAGGGGCGGGACTCCCGCAATTTCCGCGCCATCCGCGACGTCCTGCGCGAAACGCTGGACACCCTGCACAAACTGGCGGATGACAAGGACGCCATGGCAGGCACCCCCACCGGGTTTTCCGGCGTGGACAGGGTGCTGGTGGGCATGGGCAACTCGGATCTGGTGCTGGTGGGCGCGCGCCCGGGTATGGGGAAAACCTCGTTTGCCATGAATGTGGCAACCAACGTGGCGGCTTCCTCCGGCAAGGCGGTCTGCATTTTCTCATTGGAAATGTCGGCGGAGCAGTTGGTCAACCGTCTCATTTCCAGCGAGGCGATGGTGGACAGCAAGCATCTGCGCTCCGGGCAGCTTGACCAGGACGAATGGAAAAAAATCGCGGACACCGCGGCGCACCTCGCGGGGATGAACATCCTCATTGACGACACGCCGGGGCTTTCCGTCACCGATATGAAAGCAAAACTGCGCCATGTGCAGAATATAGGGTTGATCGTGATTGACTACCTGGGTCTGATGAGCAGTGAACGGCAGTCCGAAAACCGCGCCGTGGAGGTGGGGTATATCTCCACCAACTTAAAGCGCCTTGCCAAAGAATTAAACGTGCCGGTGCTCTGCTGTGCCCAGCTTTCCCGCGGACCGGAAGGAAGAACCGACAAGCGGCCGCAGCTTTCAGACCTTCGTGACTCCGGCTCGATCGAGCAGGACGCGGACGTGGTGATGTTCCTTTACCGCGAAGAATACTATAAAACAGACCGCGCCACCGATAATAAGGAAATGAGCGTGGCAGAGGTCATTATTCAGAAAAACCGGCACGGCTCCACCGGCAATATCAAAATGGGGTGGATCGGACCTTACACCAAATTTATCGGCATCGATGAAGAACACGGTGCCCCCCCGCAATGACAGGGGCGAAAAAGCCGGGCGCCGGCGCGAAACGGTCGGGCGCAGACGCGAAACGGTCGAACGCAGACGCGAAACAGCCGGGCGCGGGCGTGGAAATTCCCCCGCCGCGCGGCTGGTGTGACCCCCGCGCACTGGCGGGGCTTCCTGCCGGGGCACCGCTTTGCGTGGCGCTTTCCGGCGGGGCGGACTCGGTGGCGCTGTTACTCCTGACCCCGCCGCCGGTGGCGGCGGTGCACGTGCACCACGGCATCCGGGGTGCGGAAGCGGACCGGGATGCGGAATTCTGCCGCGCGCTTTGCGCGCGGCGGAACATTCCGTTTACCGTGCGATATGCCGATGTGCCCGCAAGAGCGGGCGAAACCGGGGAGAGCATGGAGACCGCCGCGCGTGCCGAGCGCTATCGTCTGCTTGCGGAGCATGCCGCGGCAAACGGGATGGCGGGCGTGCTGACGGCGCACCATGCCGACGACCAGTTGGAAACGTTGCTGCAACACCTGCTGCGCGGCAGCGGGTTGCGCGGGATGTGCGGCATCCCCGCCGTGCGGCGGGAGGGAGAACTGCTGCTCATCCGCCCGATGCTGGAAACCCCGAAAGAGGAAATTCTCGCGTATCTCGCCGCGCGCGGCGAGACGTTTGTGACCGACTCCACCAACGCCGAGCGCGGGTGTACCCGCAACCGACTGCGGTTGGATGTATTGCCCGCGCTCAAAGCGATTGCCCCCGGCGCCGCCGAAAAAGCGGCAACGGCGGCAAGACGGATGAGTGAAGATGAAAAGTGGATGGAGGATACCGCCGCCGCGTTCCTCGCGGAGCACGGCAAAAATCCCCCTGTCGCGGCGCTCGCGGCGCTCCCCCGCCCGATTTTCGTGCGGGTGGTGCAGTGCCTTTGCCCGCGGGATCTTTCCGAGGTGCATTTTGAAGCGCTGTTCACGCTGGTTTGCCGCGCGGTGCCCCACTCGGCGCTCTCGCTCCCCCATGGGGTAGCAAAAATTGAGGGCGGCAGGCTGGTCATCACCGAAGGGGCGGCGGCGCCGGTCACCGATTACGAGATTCCGCTCTCGCCCGGTGTGACCGAGATCCCCGGTGTTGGGCTGGCGGTGGTTGGAAACCTTGCAAATAACCCCCTTTTGCCCCCGAAAAAGCTTTACAAATATGCCACATCGCTTTCTTTTCTTTCTGATAATATTAAAGGAAAGCTTTCGGTGCGCAACCGCCGCGCGGGAGATCGGATTCTGGCAGGCGGTATGCACCGTGCGGTGCGCAAACTGCCGGCGCTTTCGGCGCTACCGGTGGCGGTGCGGCAAAGGATGCCGTTGCTCGCGGATGAGAGCGGCTTGCTGGCAGTCCCCTTTTACCGCCCGCGTGACGGTGCGGCAGGGGGAGCGCAAAATGATATGACCGTATGGTTCTATTTTGACTGAAAAGGATGGTATTTTTAAATGAATCCGGATATTGAAAGCGTTCTGGTGGACGAAAAACAACTGGACGAGATTTCCACACGCCTTGCCGCCGAGATCGACCGGGATTACAAAAACACCGGCAGACCCCTGGTGATGGTGTGTATCCTCAAAGGCTCGGTGATGTTTTTCGTCGATCTGGTGAAAAAAATTCAGCGCCCGGTGGAGCTGGAGTTTATGAAGGTCTCCTCCTACGGTGCCGGCACCAAGACCTCCGGGTGCATCAACCTGCATCTGGACATCAAACGAAGCGACTATGAAAAAGCCGACATCATTCTGGTAGAAGATATTGTGGACAGCGGGCGCACGCTTGCCATGCTCACCGGGCTTTTCCGCGAGCGGCACGCGCACAGCGTAAAGTGCTGTACGATGCTGGATAAGCCCAGCCGCCGCGAGGTGGACTTTCAGCCCGACTACAAGGGGCTGGAAATCCCCGATAAATTTGTGGTAGGCTATGGTCTTGATTACAATGAGTATTACCGGGATCTCCCCTATGTGGGGGTGCTCCGGCACGAAGTATATTCCAAGTAAAATCCCTTTCCCACGCAAAATTCACCCCAAATGGAGGAACACATGAAAGAGCATTTGAAAACGATACTGTTTTACCTGCTGCTGATCGGCGTGATTATCGCCGTGCTGGCAACCATCTTCCACCGCACGTCGGATGAAAAGTTGCTGCTCAGCGATGTGGTGGGCTATTTTAAAAGCGACCGGGTCGTCTCCTTCGTCATCGATGAGGACTACCGTCTGACCATGAAGGTCATCAAAACAGCGGAGGACGGAACGCTGTTGCGCGGCGAGGACGGCAGTTTTGTCACCACCGAGGTATCTTATCAGCTGCGGTCTTTGCAGGTGTTTGAGGATTACTGCGGGCAGTACCGCACCAACGCAAACCTTGTCACCTATGAGATCGAGCCGCAGACCACCTACCCGTGGTGGGTCTCGTTCCTCCCTTACCTGATCGTCATCATCGTGTTTGTGGTGCTGTGGTTCTTCCTTCTGGGGTCGGCGCGCGGCGGCGGGTCGAAGCTCAACAGTTTCGGCAAGGCGCATGTGCGCACCGCAAACGACAGCAAAAATCCCACCACCTTCCAGGACGTGGCGGGCGCGGACGAGGAAAAGCAGGAGCTGGAAGAGATTGTGGAATTCCTCAAGGACCCGCAGAAGTTTACGAAACTCGGCGCCAAAATCCCGCACGGCGTGCTGCTTGTCGGCCCTCCCGGTACGGGTAAAACCCTGCTTGCCAAAGCGGTGGCAGGTGAAGCCGGCGTACCCTTTTACTCGATTTCCGGCTCGGATTTCGTAGAGATGTACGTGGGCGTCGGTGCCTCCCGTGTGCGCGACCTGTTTGAAACCGCGCGCAAATCCCCTGCCAGTATCGTGTTTATCGACGAGATTGACGCGGTGGGTCGCCACCGCGGTGCGGGGCTTGGCGGCGGACATGACGAGCGTGAGCAGACCCTGAACCAGCTGCTGGTGGAGATGGACGGCTTCGGCTCCCATGACGGGATCATCGTGATGGCGGCGACCAACCGCCCGGATATTCTCGACCCCGCGCTCCTGCGCCCCGGTCGGTTTGACCGGCAGATCACGGTAGACGCCCCGGATATGAAGGGCAGAGCCGCCATTCTGCGGGTGCACGCGCGCAACAAACCGCTGGAAGCAAGCGTGAACCTGGAAACCGTGGCGAAAAAGACCACCGGCTTTACGGGTGCCGATCTTGCCAACCTCCTCAACGAGGCGGCACTGCTTGCCGCCCGCCGCGGCAAGAATCTGATCGGGATGGACGATATTGACGACGCGTTTATCCGCGTTGTCGCGGGGCCGAAGAAATCCAGCCGCGCGATGAACGAGAAAGAGCGCCGCAATACCGCGTTCCACGAGGCGGGGCACGCCATCGTTTCGCACACCCTGCCGCACCTGGACCGGGTACAGCAGATTTCCATTATCCCCTCCGGGCGGGCGCTCGGCTACACGCTCACGCTCCCGGCGGAGGATAAATACAGCGTTTATAAAGAGCAACTCAAAGAGCAGATTGCGGAACTGCTGGGCGGCAGAGCCGCCGAGGCGCTGGTGTTCGGCGATATTTCGGGCGGCGCCTCCAACGATATTCAGCGCGCCACCAAGATTGCGCGGCAGATGGTCACCCAGCTCGGTATGTCTGATGTGCTGGGTCCGGTAACCTACGGCACGGGTGAGAGCGAAGTGTTCCTCGGGCGCGACTTCTCGGCGGATAAGAACTACTCCGAAGAGGTGGCGGGCAAGATTGACGAGGAGATCAGAGCGCTGATTGACGATGGCTATCAGACCGCCATGCGGATTCTGACCGAAAACCGCGAGAAGCTGAACTTTATCGCGGAGTACCTGCTCATGCACGAGACCATGGACGGCGACCAGTTTGAAGCCGCGATGGACCGTGGCGCCACCGCCGCAGAGCTGGAGGAAATGGCGAAGGAGAAAGAAGAGCGCAGCCGCAAGGAAAACGAGGAAAAAGCCAAAGCGGCGGAAAAGGCAGAGCCGGATCACACCCTGCCCGCCCCCGACACCGACGAAGGCGAAAGCAAAGACGAAGAGACCGCCGAAGAGCCGGAGACGACCGAAGAAGAGAAGCACGACTCTGAGAATTCTCACGATAACGAGTAACAATTTGCCCTGCCCGCCGCAAACGGCGGGCAGGGCACGCGCGGTGCCGGGCGACCGGCACCGGATTTTGGAGAAATATGAGCAACATCAACACAACCGATACCCTGCTTGGAATCGACATCGGCTCTACCACGGCAAAAGTGGTATTGCAACAGGGCGGGGAAATCACGTTCCGCTCTTATGAGCGTCACTTCTCGCAGGTGCGCACCAAAACGCTGGAGATTTTAGCGCGAATCAAAGATTTGATTGGCAACAAGCCCGTCAAGGTCGCGATTTCCGGCTCCGCAGGCTTAGGGCTGGCGGAGGCGGCGGGGCTACCGTTTGTGCAGGAGGTTTTTGCCACGGGTGAGACCGTCAAGGCGCTGGAGCCGGACACCAATGTGGTGATTGAGCTTGGCGGCGAGGACGCAAAGGTCATCTTTTTTGACGGCGGAGCCGACGAGCGGATGAACGGCACCTGCGCCGGGGGCACCGGCGCGTTTATCGACCAGATGGCGACCCTGCTGGACCTCACCACCGACGAAATGGATAAACTGTCCCTTACCGCCACGCGCATTTATCCCATCGCCTCGCGTTGCGGGGTGTTTGCCAAAACCGACGTGCAGCCGCTGCTCAATCAGGGCGCGGCGAAATCCGACATTGCCGCCAGTATCTACCGCGCCGTGGTCAATCAGACCATCGCGGGGCTGGCGCAGGGGCGGCGCATTGCCGGCAAGGTGCTGTTTCTCGGCGGACCCCTTTCTTTCCTGATGGGGCTTCGCCGCCAGTTTGTCGAGGTGCTGGGGCTCTCGCCCGAAAATGCCGTTTTCCCGGATTACGGCCCGGTCTCGGTGGCGCTGGGCGCCTCCTTTTACGCGGCGGGGCTGTCAGGGTCCTTTACGTTTGACAATCTGGTGCGCCACATTGAGCGGGCGGCGCAAAATATCCGGGCCGGGGTGGGCGGGGGGCTTTTTTTTGCCGACGGGGGGTAGTCCCCCTCATTGGCCGCGCCCCCCGCGCGCGCCACGGTGGAAAAAGAGAGCCTTGACGCCTACACGGGCGGCGCATATCTCGGCGTGGACTGCGGCTCCACCACCACGAAACTGGTACTCATCGGCGAAAACCGGAAAATCCTTTATACTTATTACAGCTCCAACAAAGGCAACCCGGTTGCCATTGTGAAGGAACAGCTGGAGAAAATCTATACCCTTTGCGGCGACCAGGTGAAAATTCTCGGCAGTGCCGTCACCGGGTACGGCGAGGAACTGATCCGCCACGCGTTCCATATGGATCACGGGCTGGTGGAGACCATGGCGCACTTTACCGCCGCCGCGTTCTTTGACCCGGAGGTCAGCTTTATCCTTGACATCGGCGGGCAGGACATCAAGTGCTTCCAGATCCGCAATCACGCCATTGACAGCATCATGCTCAACGAGG
>URMC01000083.1 GCA_900548735.1 uncultured Eubacteriales bacterium
GTCCCCGCAAAGCGTAACCGGTTCGGAACAGGTCAGTAACTCCGCTTCCAGTTCTTTCACGGAAAGCGCCCGGTCGGGGCAAAGGCGGGTCAGCGCCCCGTTTTCCACGCGGAAAAGGGCATTGTAGACCTGCCCGCGCCGCGCGTTCATTACCGGGCAGAGCAGCCCGCCGGTGGGCACTAAATTTTCCGCCAGCGCTTCCAGGGTGGAGACCCCTACGCAGGGTTTGCCTTTCCCGAACGCCAGCCCCTTGACTGTTGCCACGCCGATTCTTACCCCGGTAAAGGAGCCGGGGCCTGCCGACACCGCGAAAAGGTCAATGTCGTCTACGGTTTTCCCGGTGCACCGCAACACGCTCTCTACCATCGGCAAAAGCGTTTCGCTGTGCGTGTTGCCATTGTCAAGGTGAAACGCGGCAAGCGGCGCGCCGTCTGTGAGCAGGGCAACACTTGCCGCCACGGCAGTGCTGTCCATTGCGAGAATCAGCATAGGCGCTCCTTTCCTTTCACGGCAACCCTGATCTCCCGTTTTTCCGGGTGCTCCGGGTCGCATTTGGCAATTCTGATTTCCAGATAGTCGTCCGGCAGGGCAAAGGGAATGTTTTCGCTCCATTCCACCAGGCAAATGGCATCTTTTGTAAGATAGTCGTCATACCCGATGGAGTACAGGTCATCCTCGCCTGTAATCCGGTACATATCAAAGTGGAAAACCGGCTTTTTCCCCCCGCGGTATTCGTTGACCAGCGCAAACGTAGGGGAGCGCACCGCGGCACCGGGGGCAATCCCTCCCACAATGCCGCGGATCATTGCGGTTTTACCCACACCAAGGTCTCCGTAAAAGGCAACGAAAGAGGGGAGTTCTCCCGACAGCAATCGCGGGGCAAGCGCCTTTCCAAAGGCTTCGGTTTCCTCCGGGGAGGCGGTGAATGTAAGCTCCGCCATCCCGTCAGTCTTCCTTTTTCTGCCGGAGCGGCTCTTTCGTGCCGTCCGGATAAAGCACGACCGTGTTATCCAGCTGCGCCTTGAAACTCTTGCGGATGTCGGCAAGATATTCCTGCCTGAGCGCCGCCTGCTCGCTGATTTCCACATCGGTCAGCTTGCGCGTTTTGGAGAGGTGCGCCAGCTCGTTGATACGTTCGATTTTCTTTGCGTCCATCGCCGTACCTTATGCCCTTAATGTCAGTCCCAGCTCTTTGTCAAGCAGGAACAGCACTTTTTTGGTGACTTTTTCGGCGTCGTCCACCGTCATGGTGTGGTCGCCCGCGCGCAGAACCATGCGCAGGGATACCGACTTCTTGTTTTCACCCAACTGAGGACCGCGGTAAATGTCAAATACGCGGATGTCCTCCACCAGTCGCCCGCCGGCTCTTGCCATCACGGCTTCGATCTTGCCGACTTCCAGATCCTCGTCGCATACCAGCGAGAAATCGCGGGTGATAGCGGGGAATTTGGGCAGGGGCTTGTATTCTTTTGCCGCGTTGCGGCGGTCAAACAGCAGGTCAAAGTCAACCTCGGCGGCAAACAGCGCGCACCCGGCGCTGTAATTCTCGGCAACGTGAGGGTGCAACTGCCCGAACACACCAAGCGTTTCGCCCGTTGCAAGCACGATTTTCGCGCATCTGCCGGGGTGATAGGACGGGTTGTCCGTCACGGTAACGTAAGTGACGCCGCCAATGCCTGCCAGCGTGAGCAGGTTCTGCAGCACGCCTTTGAGCGCGTAGAAATCAGTGTCACCGTAAAGCCCCAGCGTCAGCACGCGCTTTTCGGCGGGCAGCAGTTTCGCGTCCTCGTTCGGCAGATATACGGAGCCCACTTCAAACAGGCGCACGTTTTCGTTGTTGAAATTCAGGTTTCTCGCCAGTGTTTCCAGCATCGAGGGGAGCGTGGTGGTTCTCATCACGCTGGTGTCCTCACCCAAGGGGTTGGAAATCACAACCGAGCGGCGCTCCGGCGCGTTTTCCGGCAGGCGGATTTTGTCGTAGTATTTGGGGGAGATGAACGAAAACGTCTGAATTTCGTCCAACCCCATCCCGAAGAGTGCGTGTTCCACTTCCAAAAGGAACTTCTGCTTGGGGCTTCTCCCGCCCTCGGTGGTTTCTGCCACGATATTGGTGGAGGTCAGCTTGTCATAGCCGTAAATGCGCATCACCTCTTCGGCAATGTCGTTCATGCAGGCGAGATCGGAGCGGAAGGAGGGGACGGTAATCACACCGTTTTCCACCTTGCATTCCAGTTTTTCAAGAATGGTTTTCATCTCGTCCGCGCCAAGCTCAATCCCGAGGAATTTCGCGTAGCGTTCCGGCTGGAAGGGCAGGGTCACCGCCGCTTTTTTGCCGGGATAAATGTCAATCATCCCGTCCACCACGTCACCGGCGCCAAGCAACTCCACCAGCTCGCAGGCGCGGAGCAATGCGCCCTCGCAGTTTTCGGGGTCAAGACCCTTTTCAAAGCGTGCGGAGGATTCGGTGCGCATGCCGTTTTTCTTGGCGGTGACACGGACGGAAGGACCGTTGAAGCAGGCGGATTCAAACACCACGGTCTTGGTGGTATCCTCAATTTCACTGTTTGCGCCGCCCATGACACCGGCAAGCGCGCACGCTTTCTTTTCGTCCGCAATCACCAGCATGCTGTCGTTCAGTACGTGATCGCTGTCGTCCAGCGCTTTGAACGGCTCACCGTTCCCGGCGCGGCGCACGCGGATGGCAGAGCCGTCCAGCGATGCGTAGTCAAACGCGTGCATCGGCTGACCGTATTCCAGCATCACATAGTTGGTAATATCCACAATATTGTTGATGGGGCGCACACCCGCGGCGTGCAGCCGCATCCGCATCCACATCGGGGAGGGGGCAATGCGCACGTTTTTGACCACCTTTGCCGCATAGCGATAGCAAAGGTCGGGCGCTTCCACGTTGACGGACAGGTAGTTTTCCACCTTGTCGCCGTCCCCGGCGCCTTTTACCGTAGGGGTATGCAGGGTGAGTTTGCGGTCAAACGATACCGCGGTTTCGCGTGCAAGACCGATCACCGAAAGGCAGTCCGGGCGGTTGGAGGTGATTTCAAACTCCACGGTCGTGTCGTTCAGCATCAGCGCCTCGCGGATGTCCATCCCCAGCTTGTCACCAAACTCCTTGCCGAGAATCAGAATGCCGTTTTCCTCTTTGCCGGGGCACTCGTGTGCGGTCAGCCCCAATTCACCCATTGAGCACAGCATCCCGTCAGAGGGAACGCCGCGCAACTTGCCGGATTTGATTACCACGCCGCCGGGCAGTTTTGCCACCGGCAGTGCCGCGGGAACGATAGCGCCCGCAAATACGTTCTGCGCGCCGGTCACGATCTGCATGATCTTCCCGCCGCCAACGTCCATCTGGCAGATCTGCAGGTGGTCGCTGTCCGGGTGCTTTTCAATGGAGTTGATGCGCGCCACCACCACGTTTTCAATCTCACTGCCGCCGACCTCAAACCCCTCCACTTTGGAGCCGGTCATGGTCATTTTATCGCAGTAATCTTTGATTGCAATATCGCTGACGTCCACAAAGTCAGCCAGCCATTTCATAGAAAGATTCATTTGTCGTCTCCTTTTCAGAACTGTTCGAGAAACCGGCGGTCGTTCTCGTAGAACAGCCGGATATCGTCGATGCCGTAGTGCTTCATTGCCACACGTTCAATGCCCATGCCGAAGGCAAACCCGCTGTAAACCTCCGGGTCGATCCCGCAGTTGGAAAGCACAAACGGGTGCACCATCCCGGCACCGAGAATTTCGATCCAGCCCTCGCCCTTGCACACGCGGCAACCCTTGCCGCCGCAGGCAAAGCAGGAAACATCCACCTCTGCCGACGGCTCGGTAAACGGGAAGTGATGGGGGCGGAAACGGATGTTGGTGTTCTCACCGAACATTTTTTTCGCAAAGGTTTCCAGCGTCCCCTTGAGGTCGCTCATCGTGATGCCTTTGTCCACCACAAGCCCCTCCATCTGATGAAAGAGCGGGGAATGGGTCGCGTCCAGCGCGTCGGAGCGGTAGACACGCCCGGGGGAGATCACGCGGATCGGGGGCTTCTGCTTCTCCATCACGCGCACCTGCACCGGCGAGGTCTGAGAGCGAAGCAGAATGTTGTCGGTAATATAAAAGGTGTCCTGCGTGTCGCGCGCGGGGTGATTTTCCGGGATGTTGAGCGCTTGGAAGTTGTAGTAGTCATACTCCACTTCGGGTCCCTCCGCAATCTGAAAGCCCATCCCGATAAAAATGTCCTCCATCTCGCGCTGTACGCGGGTCAGCGGGTGCTGATGCCCCATCGGGAGAGCGGAGCCGGGCATGGTTACGTCCAGTTTCTCGTGGCGGAGCTGGCGTTCCAGTTTCTTTTCTTTCAGTTCCGCCGCTTTTTCGTTGAGGGCGTTTTCCAGCGCCGAGCGCACCTCATTGGCAAGCTGACCGATCACCGGGCGTTCCTCTGCCGAAAGCGAACCCATCCCGCGAAGAACTGCGGTCAGTTTTCCTTTTTTGCCGAGAAAGCGAACGCGCAGCTCCTCCGGGTCGGCATCCGGGGCGGAGATTTCGTTCAGCGCGTCAGAGCGGATCTGTTCAAGTGTTTCTTTCATAGTCTTTCCTTTCTTTTGGCTGCCTTCCGACGGGGCGAAAAAATAAGCCCGCCCTGAAAAAATCAGGACGAGGCGTCAAGCTCGCGGTACCACCCGAATTGAAGGCATAAAGCCAACTCTTACTTGCCGATAACGGGGCGCCCGTGCGCGACTACATATCCCCGCGCCCGCTCCGGAGGGAAAGGCAAAAACACCCGCCGCCGCCCCGTTCTCAGCCTTGCCGGGGCTCTCTGTACGCGGTTTTTGGCATCCGCCGTCTCCATCAATGCGTTTTCTTTGCATTTATTATATCATATTTTTTATAAAAATCAATAGGATTGCACAAATTTAGGCGAAAAAAGAAACTCCCCTCCCCGGAAATCCGGGGAGGGGAGCGAAAATCAATAAGTCTGTGTACCTGCGGAGGTGTTTTTGTTGTACACCGAGCCGGAGGTGCCCTTGGTGATTGTAGCGCCGCTGACGTTCAGTGTGGTTCCTGTGGAAACACTGTAAATCGCGTAAGCCGCGGTTTTGCCCGCGCTGAATGTGCCGCCGGTGATGGTAATGTTGGCAGTGAAGTTTGCCGCCGCGAAAACCGCCGCGCCATCGTTCACGCCCACAAAGTTGCCGCCGGTGATGTTGACGGTGGAGTTGGAGCCGACATAGAGCGCCGCAGAGTTAATATCGCGCCCGTCACGGGTGGTAAAGGTGCCGCCCGCGATGTTCACGGTGGTAATCTGATTGACCACGATCGCGTAGCGGTAAGCCTCGATATAGGTGTTATCGCCCGTGATGTTCAGCGTGGCGCCCGCAAACATATAGATGGCATAAGCGTTGTCTATCCCTTCGCGGTGGTTGATCAGGCGGAAGTTGTGCAGGGTGATGTTGGTTGCCTTACCGATTACCTTCATTGCGTGCCCGCTGGAGTAGGAATTCACGGTGAAGCCGTTGCCGTCCACAATAACGTTTTTATGGAACGTTGCAATGTTCAACGGTCCGTAAAGCGTAACGTTGCGGAGCAGTTTCACAGTGGCGTTATCGGGGGCGGTGTTGATGGCGTAACCGAGATTGGTGTATTTGCCCTGAGAAACGCCGCCGACAAATACCTCTGCCACGTAATCGCTTTCCGCGGGGGCGGGGATGGCTGCTTCCTCTCCGTACAGCGTAAGGAACATCGCGCCAAGGTGGTTGCCGGCAAACACCATGTCATCTGCCGAGTAATGTGCGGTATCGCTGGAGTCGGTGCCGGTGGTCAGGTACCGCGTGTAGGGCAGCAGATAGGTGTGCTCGGTTTCGCTCACCATCTTTGCCTGCATTTCCACAAAGTGGGTCTGGTTCTCGCTCTGGATGGTGCCGAACGCCTCGCTGATGGAACCCGCAATCACGGGCATCGTGGAAATGTTACTTCCAAGGATGTTGCCGATATCTTTGCGCGTGTCGTTGACCAGCGCTTTGAAGAGGTTGGTATAAAGCGCGTTCACCTGCTCCACGGTGGGGGAGGCAACTGCCGCCTCGTTGCCGAGTGCGGGAATTTTGCTGTAGTAGTTGCGTTCCGCCTCGCCCTGCATCCAGAACATCCCGCCGGCATTCACATTGTAGCCGTGCGCCTGATAGTATGCGATGGTCTGCTCGGCAAGAATGATGAAGTTGCGGTACAGGTTGCCGGAAAGAAGGTCACTGGAAGCCCCGTGCTCCGCAAGGTAGGAGGGGGAAGTCCAGTTGCCCTGACGGGCGCTGGAGCCGCCCGCGTTGTCCGAAAGGAAGGTGCCGCCGTCCGCATATTTGAGGATTGCGGCAGTTCTGCCGGTTTCGGCGTTGTACACGTTGGAAAGCATTTCCGCAAGCCCGAGTTCTGCGCCGATGTAATCCGCGTTTCTGCCGAAGCCCGTCGTGGTGGGCACCGGAATCAGCGTGCCCCAACGGTACGGGTTGGCGGCGCCGGTGCCGGAACACGCATAACCGGAGTAGAGCACGTTGGAAAATCCGTTTACATATTTCGGATGATCGGTGCGGAATTCCGGGGAGATACGGGAGTAACCGGAGCCGTTGGACTGCCCGGTAATCATAAAGAGATCCAGGTCTTTCAGCGCGGCGGGGCTGTAACTGTTCAGCACCTCACGCTGTGCGTCGGTATAGCGGGAATATACGCCGTTCACCGGGTATACATATGCCCCCGTTTGGGTGGCGGAAGTATCTGCCAGCGCCGCCGCGGCGAGCTGACGGATGTTGCGGGAAGTCTGCAGAATCTGCATCGCGGAGTAACGGTAGTGGGTCACGCCGTCGGTTTCATACTTCGCATAAGCAATCGCCACAAAATCGCGGTCATAGTTTGCCTCTTTGATGTTGACGATTGCCGCGCGGATGTTGTATCCGCCCTCGCCGTCCTCAATCAACCCGTTCTTTGCGGTAATATCGAGATACTTCTGAATGGTGTCATGCGTGTAATAGGAAAGCCCGTTCAGGTAGGAAGCGGGGAAAATCAGCGTGCCATAGGAGACCGTGCCTGCGTCCGCCACGGAGAGAATCTGCGT
>URMC01000084.1 GCA_900548735.1 uncultured Eubacteriales bacterium
AGTATCTCTTTTATGCGGGGAGCGCCTCTTTGCTCGGCTGCGTGGCGGGGTTCCTGATCGGCTCCCGCTTCATGCCCATGGCGCTCTGGCAGGTGTATCACATTATGTATTCGGTACAGCGCCCGATTGCGTTTGTGCTGGATTTTAAACTGTTTGCCCTTTGCACGGCGATTTATCTCTTCTGCGCCCTCGGCGCCACGTGGCTGGTCTGCCACCGCGACCTGCGGGAGACCAGCGCGCAACTCCTGCGCCCCAAGGCGCCGGGTGCGGGCAAGCGGATTCTGTTGGAGCGCGTCGGTTTTCTCTGGCGGCACATTCCGTTTTTGCATAAGGTTTCTATCCGGAACATCGTGCGCTATAAAAAGCGCCTGTTTATGATGATTCTCGGCATCGGCGGGTGCACCGCCCTGCTGCTCACCGGTTTCGGGATCAAAGACAGTATCACCCCGATTGCCGAGCGACAGTATGAGGAGATCGACCTCTTTGACGCAAAGGTCACCTTCCTTGACCCGATGGATGAGGAATCGCGCGCGGCATTCTGCCGGAAAACGGAAAGCGTTTCCGCCGGGGTGGCGTTTGCCCACGCCTCCGGAATGAAAGTAATGCTGGAGGGGGCGGAGAAGTCCATCAACGGAGTGGTGTTCTCAAGGGCGCCGAACGGCTTCCTTGACTTGCATTCCGGCGAAACAAAACTGGCGTATCCCACGGCGGGGCAGGCGGTGATCAACTACCGCTTTGCCAGGGAAAACAATATTTCGGTAGGGGATGTGCTGGACATTGCGGACGCTGACTATCGCACCGTCCGCGTGACGGTGACCGGAATTTTCGATAACTACATCTATGATTACGTCTATCTCTCGGCGGATACCTTTACCGCGGCGTGGGGCGAGGAGCCCGCGTGCAACACGGCGTATGTCAACTTTCCGGACGGAAAGGACGCGCACGAGGCGGGCACGGTCTTGCTGGACGCGGAAAACGTGGCGTCTGTCATGCTTACCGCCGATATGCGCACGCGCGTGGCAAACTCGCTGGGCAGTATGAATTATATCGTGCTGATTGTGCTGGTCTGCGCCGGGGCGTTGGCGTTTATCGTGCTGTATAACCTCACCAATATTATGATTATGGAGCGCGAGCGCGAGCTTGCCACCCTCAAAGTGCTGGGCTTTACCATGGGAGAGCAGAACGCTTACGTGTTCCGCGAAAATCTGGTGCTGACCGGGGTCAGCGCGCTGTTCGGTATCCCGATGGGTATTGCGCTGTTGCACTACGTGATGGCGCAGATCAAAATCAGCACGATGTATTTCGGCTGTCAGCTGTCGGTGGGCAGTTACTTCTTTGCCGTCCTCTTAACCTTTGTGTTTACCCTGGCGGTGGACTTTCTGCTGCTCGGCAAAATCCGCCGGGTCAATATGGCGGAAGCGATGAAAGCAATCGAGTAAACTTCCTTGGCTCTTGCTTGTCAAGGAATTTATAAAACATCCCTGACGATATTATTTCCCCGCAACGGGGGCGGAAGATATTCCGGAAAGGTAAAGAAAATGAAAGAAAATCAGAAGCTGTTTGATTTTATCAAGGCGTGCCCCACGGCATACCACACCGCAGCGGAGTGTGAGCGGCAACTGCGCGAGGCAGGCTTTGTGCGCCTTGCGGAAGAAGAACCGTTTTCGGTGGCGCCGGGCGGCAAATATTACGTCACGCGCAACGGCTCGTCTCTGCTTGCGTTCCGCGTGCCGACCGCCGCGTTTTCGGGCTTTATGATTGCCGCCGTGCACGGGGACAGCCCCGCATTCAAACTGCGCGGCAACCCGGTCTTGCCGGACAGCGCCTATCTGCGCCTTTCCACCGAGAAATACGGCGGGATGATTCTTTCCACATGGCTGGACAGACCCCTGTCGGTTGCCGGGCGAGTGACCGTGCGGGAGGGGGACGGTTTTCGCGTGAAGAACGTGAATTTCGGTGAGCCGTGTGTGATCATCCCCAACGTTGCCATCCATATGACCCGCACGGCGGGCGCCGACTCGGCGCTGAACCCGGCGGTGGATTTAATTCCTTTGATGGGCACCAAAGCCGCGGAGCCGGATTTTGCCGCCCGGCTGGAGGCGGCGGCGGGCGCCGACAAAAAAGACATCCTCTCGGCGGACCTGTTTGTCTATAACCCCCAGGACGGGGTGAGTTTCGGCGATCTGATTGCCGCACCGAGACTGGACGATCTGCAATCGGTATACGGCGCGCTTTGCGCGTTTCTCACCGTGAAAACCCCCAAGGCAATGCCCGTGTTTGCCCTCTTTGACAACGAGGAGGTGGGCAGTACCACCAAGCAGGGGGCGGCTTCCACTTTCCTTGCCGATATCCTGCAACGCGTGATCGACGCGCTGGGGGAGAGCAAATCCGAGTACCGCCGCAAACTGGCGTGCTCCCTGATGGTGTCCTGCGACAATGCGCACGCAAAGCACCCCAACCACCCGGAATATGCCGACAAGGTGGATTTTCCGCTGCTCAACGGCGGCGTTGTCCTCAAACAGAATGCCAACCAGCGCTATGTGACCGACGCGGTGTCCGAGGCGATGTTTGCCCGGATCTGCGAGACGGCGGGCGTGCCGGTACAGCGCTACTCCAACCGCCCGGATATTCCCGGCGGCTCCACGCTCGGCAATATCGCCAACACGCAGGTATCGCTCAACAGCGTGGATGTGGGGCTCCCTCAGCTTGCCATGCACTCCGCAATGGAAACGGCGGGCGCGAAGGATACGGCGTACCTGATTTCGGCGCTTTCACGCTTTTATGCCGCGGCGGTGCGCCGTTCGGGCGACCTGTATCAGATCGAATACTGAGACGACAGATATGAGACAACACAAAAAAGGGAGCGGTGCTCCCTTTTTTGAAAGTTGTTGTGGGAATTGTTTACAATTTACAGCTTGACTCTTTTTTCAAAAAGCCGTAAAATAGATTAATCTTAATAACATCCTACAAGATATAAAAAAGCCGGTTGCGGCAGAAAGGAAGAATATGTTCAAGACACTTGCAAAATGTGTGCGGGAATACAAGAAACCGACGATTCTCACGCTGATCTTTATCACCGGTGAAGCAATCATCGAAACCCTGATTCCCTTTATCACGGCACAACTGGTCAACACGATCAAAGCGGGTGCGGACCTTGCCGAAATCTGGAAGATCGGCGGGGTTCTCATTGTCATGGCGTTTGGCTCGCTTGCGTGCGGCGGCATTGCGGGGTATACCTGCGCCAAGGCTTCCGCCGGGTTTGCGCGCAATCTGCGGCACGATATGTATTACCGTGTGCAGACCTTTTCTTTTGAGAATATCGACCATTTCTCCACGTCCTCCCTTGTCACCAGAATGACCACGGACGTGAGCAACGTGCAGATGGCGTTTATGATGCTGATCCGCACGGCAATCCGCTCGCCGTTGATGCTGATTTTCTCGGTGGTGATGGCGTTTGTGATGGGCGGCCCGCTTGCCGTTTCGTTTGTGGTAATTATCCCGGTACTGGTGTTCGGTCTGATGCTGGTGGCAAAAAAGGCGATGCCGGCGTTTCACCGGGTGTTCCGCAAATACGACCGCCTCAATGAGTCGATTGAGGAAAACGTGCGCGGCATGCGCGTGGTGAAGGGCTTTGCCCGCGAGAACTATGAGAAAAAGAAACTGGGCGACGCCTCCGAGGATATCCGCAAGGATTTCACCAAGGCGGAGCGGTGGGTCTCTCTCAACCGCCCGATCATGCAGGTCTGCCTTTACTTCAATATGATTTTCGTGCTGGTCGTCGGCTCCCGCATGGCAATTCTCGGGGAGCACGGCGTGGACGTGGGGCAGCTTTCCGCCATGCTGACCTACGGGGTGCAGATTCTGATGTCGCTGATGATGCTCTCCATGATTTATGTGATGCTGACGATGTCGGCAGAATCCATGAAACGTATCTGCGCGGTGCTGGACGAACAGCCGTCTCTGAAATACCCGGAAAACCCGGTGTTTGAAGTAGCGGACGGCTCCGTGGATTTTGACCATGTGGACTTCAAATATTCCGCCAAGGCGGAGCGCTTTGCGCTCTCGGATGTGGACCTGCATATCCGCTCCGGGATGACGGTGGGCGTAATCGGCGGTACCGGCTCGGCAAAGACCACGCTGGTGCAGCTGATTCCGCGACTGTATGACGTGACCGACGGCGCGGTGCGCGTGGGCGGCGTGGACGTGAGAAATTATGACATCGAGAGCCTGCGCAACGCAGTGGCAATGGTGTTGCAGAAAAATTTGCTGTTTTCCGGTACCATCCGCGAAAACCTGCAATGGGGCAACCCGGACGCCACGGATGAAGAAATTGCAGAGGCGTGTCGCTTAGCACAAGCGGACGAGTTTGTGCGCTCCTTCCCCGATGGGTATGACACCTTTATCGAGCAGGGCGGCACCAACGTGTCCGGCGGGCAGAAACAGCGGCTTTGCATTGCAAGAGCCCTGCTGAAAAAACCGAAAATTCTGATTCTGGATGACTCTACCAGCGCGGTGGACACCAAGACCGACGCGCTGATCCGTGCCGGGTTCCGTTCCTATATCCCGGATACCACCAAGATTATCATCGCCCAGCGCATTTCTTCCGTACAGGACGCGGATCTGATTCTGGTGATGAACAACGGCGCAATCGACGCGATGGGCACGCATGAGGAACTGCTGAAATCCAGCCCGATCTACCGCGAGGTGTACGAACAGCAGACCGGCAACACCGACGAGGGGAACGGAGGTGAGCACGATGGCGAATAACGGAAAAATGAGAGGACCGATGGGCGGCCACGGCGGCAAGCACGGTCCGAAACCGAAAATGAACGGCAAGGTGCTGAAAAGACTGCTGAAAATGCTGTTTGAGGCGTACCCGGTACTGGTGCCGGTGACGGCGGTGTGCATCGTCATTTCCGCCATTACCGCGGTACTGCCGAACATCTTTTTGCAAAAGGTGCTGGCGGTTATTACCGAGTGGGCGCCGCGCCACGACTGGGTGGGGGCAAAGGCGGAAATTCTGCCGAAGGTATTCCTGCTTGCCGGGTTTTACGTGCTTTCCATTGTCAGCATTACGGTCTATACCCAGCTGATGGCGTATATCACGCAGGGGTTTCTTTGCAAGATGCGCCGCAAAATGTTTGACGGGATGCAGAACCTGCCCATCAGGTATTTTGACACCCATAAGCACGGCGACATTATGAGTTATTATACCAACGATATTGACGCAATCCGCGAGCTGGTCTCCCAGTCGCTGCCGTCGCTTTTAAACTCCGCAATCATTTTGCTTGCCGTGTTCGGCATTATGGTGTATTACAGTGTGTGGCTGACCCTGGTGCTGGTGGCAGGCGTGATTGCCATGATCTTCGTTTCCGGCAGGGTAGGGGGCGGCGCCTCCAAGTTCTTCGTCCGCCAGCAGAAATCGGTGGCGGCAACCGAGGGCTACGTGCAGGAGATGATGAACGGGCAAAAGGTGGTCAAGGTGTTCTGCCATGAAGAGGCGGGCAAAAAGGACTTTGACCGTATCAATGACGAGCTCTGTGAGGATAGTTTCAAGGCACATGCTTATGCCAACGTGCTGGGGCCGATCATCGGCAATATCGGCAATATTCTGTACGTGCTGATTGCCGTAGCGGGCGGGATATTCCTGGTCAGCAACACGTGGAACCTCGGCATTTACAGCACGGTGTTTACGATTGACATTATCGTGCCGTTTCTCAATATGGCGAAGCAGTTTACCGGTAACGTGAATCAGGCTTCCCAGCAGATCAACAGCATTGTGATGGGTACCGCGGGCGGTGAACGCGTGTTTGCCCTGATTGACGAACAGCCCGAAACCGACAACGGATACGTGACGCTGGTGGACGCCAACGTGGCGGCAGACGGCACCATTACGGAGGCGGATCATCATACCGGGCACTGGGCATGGAAGCACCCGCATACAGCGGACGGCACCGTGACCTATACGCTGCTTCAGGGTGACGTGCGGCTGACGGATGTGGATTTTGCCTATGATGAGGGCAAGCCGGTGCTGCACGATGTGTCGGTTTACGCGGCGCCGGGGCAAAAGGTGGCGTTTGTGGGCGCCACGGGCGCGGGCAAAACCACCATTACCAACCTCATCAACCGCTTTTATGACATTGCGGACGGCAAAATCCGCTATGACGGTATCAATATCAATAAGATTAAGAAAGCGGATCTGCGCCGCTCGCTCGGCATTGTATTGCAGGAGACAAATCTGTTTTCCGGCACGGTGATGGATAACATCCGCTACGGCAAACTGGACGCCACGGACGAGGAATGCATTGCCGCCGCGAAACTGGCGGGCGCGGACGACTTCATCGCCCGCCTGCCGGACGGATACAACACCGAACTTTCGGGCAACGGCTCCAACCTTTCGCAGGGTCAGCGACAGCTGATTGCCATTGCAAGAGCCGCCGTGGCGGACCCGCCCGTGATGATTCTGGACGAGGCAACGTCGTCCATCGATACCCGTACCGAAGCGATTGTGCAGCGCGGTATGGATAAACTGATGGAGGGGCGCACCGTGTTTGTGATTGCCCACCGCCTTTCCACCGTGCGCAATGCCGATGTGATTATGGTGCTGGATCACGGCAGAATCATCGAGCGCGGCAACCACGAGAAACTGATTGCCGAAAAAGGCACTTATTATCAACTCTATACCGGCGCGTTTGAGCTGGAATAATAGTTTTAATCCGAAAAAAAGAACCACCCCACGGGGTGGTTCTTTTTTTCAGGACAGCGCACCTAAAGTTTAGCGCCAGTTACCCCAAAGTTTTTGCGGCCGCCTTGCGGCGGGGGCACCTTGCGGTGCGGCTGCCAGGCCGGTGCGTTACTTTGGGTGCACACGCCCAACATTCCGGCGTCAGTTGTATAAAAGTTTTTGGGGGAGTCAAGAGGGGGCTTTTTTCAAAA
>URMC01000085.1 GCA_900548735.1 uncultured Eubacteriales bacterium
GACCGGCACGGCCATGACCGAGGAGGAGGAGTTCCGCGAAATATACGGGCTTGACGTTGTTGAAGTCCCCACAAACAAGCCTATGATAAGGGTGGATCACCCCGACAGGATATTTACCGATGAAGATGCTAAATTCCGCGCCGTTATCGCGCTCGTTGAAGAGTGCAGAGCGAAGAATCAGCCTGTACTTGTGGGTACTGCATCGGTCGAGAAATCCGAGCTGCTTTCGAGAATGCTCAAGGCACGTGGTGTGAAGCATAATGTCCTCAACGCAAAGAACCATGAGCGCGAGGCGGACATCATAGCCGAAGCCGGACGCGCCGGCGCCGTTACGATAGCCACAAATATGGCAGGGCGAGGAACCGACATTATGCTCGGCGGAAACCCGGAGCATATGGCAAAGCAGGAAATGACGCGTATGGGACTTCGCCCGGAACTTATAGCGCTTTCAACGGGTACCGCGCCGACCGAGGATCAGGATATCAAAAATGCACGCAATACATTCCGTATGTACTACGATAAGTACAGGGAAGAAATAAAGCCGGACCGCGAAAAGGTGCTGGCGGCGGGCGGACAGTTGATTTGGTAAGTATTTTATACCAAAAGGCGTGCTATGCACGCCTTTTTGCCTGTTAGGCTTGACTTTTTCTCTTTTTTTGTGTAAAATGAAAGCAATCTGAGAATGAGGAGGGAACGATTACGGCAACCGAAAAGAAAAACGAGCCTGTGATTTTGGACGACACTCCCTTGCAGAACGACAAAAAAGACACCGCCCCGAAAACGGGCACGGGCGGGAGAAAAAAAGCCGCCGCCGGCACCGAAAAGGGCACGACCGGTACGGCGAAAAAAAGCACTGCCGGTACCGCGAAAAAAAGCGCCGCGGGCGCAAAACCGAAAACAACCGCCGCACGGAAGAGCAAGCCTTTGCCGGACAGCGGGGAGACATCCGAAAAAACGACAGAGACCCCCGCAGCATCTGCGGGTCAACCCCTGGTCGCCGGGCAGGATAACACGCCGACCGCCTTCCCCCCGGTGCTGTGGGAAAACACCCTGCCGGAGGAGAAAAACGCGGCACGTATGCCGGTATCCGCAAAAGAAAGCGACGTTCCGGCTCCCGCCGGGGCGGACGTTCCCGCCACTGCCGACGGGCATGAGATCGGGCGTGCGGTGCCCCCGGTGGATTTTCCCGACCGGGTGACGAAAAAAAGCATTGCGCGGCGGGTGCTGGTGCTGCTGCTGACGGTGGCGGTGCTTGGCGCGGCAATGTTCATCTTCTTTTTCCGCCCGGCGGAATATACCGAAAAAATCGGCTCCGTGGTCTGCATGTACGATGAAACGGCAAATGCAACCGCGGTTATCGTAAACGGCAAAGAAATCGGTACCGTTGGCGGGCGTATTGCCGCCGAGCAGACGGACGGGCGAGGGTATACCGCGATTTTGCGCACCAACGAGGGCGAGTTGTGGCTGGTGCGGGGCGGCAAAATCCGGTTGGTGAATGCAAATGTAACCGACGCCGTGCTTGCCTCCGAGGGTGGGGTGCTGGCGTTCCGCACAGCGGACGGTGTGCTTTACCGCTGTGGCACCGGCAAAAAAGACGCGCCGCAGCTGGTCTCCAACGATGTGCCGGAAGGAGAGCCGTTCTGCCTTTCCCCCAGCGGTAAAGAATTGCTTTATACGTCCGCGGTGGGCGGCACGGTGAAAGCCGAGCTTTCCTCTATGCGCGGGGGCGCGCCGTATCTCACCGACACCGGCAATTACCGCCCGGTGGCACTTGCCGACAAATGCCGGTTTATTTACTTCCGCGATGCGGAAAATACCCTGTACATCTATAACGCCAAAACCGCGCGCATGACCAACTGCGGCGCTTTCCTTGCAGGATCGCTGGTTTTCAACCGCGATTTTTCGGAGGTCTTTTTCAAAAACGCGGATTCCTGCCGTTTTTATAAAGACGGCACGGCGCTCACCCTGACCGGGCTTTCGGGCGGGGAGACGCTTCTGCTTCTTTCCAATCAGCGTGTGGCACAGCGCGAGAACGTGGGCGGGGTGCATGTCCTTCAGAAAAGCCTGCTTAGTTGCTATTACAATTACGCGGCAGTGGGCGGCAACAGCCTTGTTTATCTGACCGTGAAAAAGGGTAAGGTGCAGATGGAGGTAATTCACTCCCTGGACGAGGGCTCTGCCACCGTGACCGACAAATATGTGTTTTTCCTGAGTACCGACAAAACGCCGACCGATGTCCGCTCCAACCTTTACGCGGTAAAAAACGGGAAAACCGCATTTGAGCGACTGATGTCGGATGTGGAGGAATACTGCGCCAATGTGGACGGCAGCCGGATTCTGTACCGGGACGCACACGGACCTTTACGTGCCATGCGGATGGGTTATTCCCCCACACAGCTCTCGGACGGATTTCAGGCGGGCACCCTTTGCGTGACCTTGGACGACATCTATTATTTTCTCACCGAGGATGGGGCGCTTTACCGCAGTGAAAACGGCGAAACGCCGGAAAAGGTGGCAGACGGTGTGCGTTTTGTCGCAACCGACGCGCATGTAGCGTTCTTCCTTCAGGAGAACGGCGCACAGTATGAGCTGTTTACCAATTACCGCGGGCGGCGTAAAAACACCCGGGTGATGATCATTCCTTTTCTTCCCTCTGACGACGGGGCGGAGTAAAATACCTTTCGGAGGATAAAACAATGTTCAAACGGATTCTGAGCGTGACGCTTGCATTGTTGCTTTTCGCCGCGGTATTGCTGACGGCGGTTTCCTGCGGGGCGGATAACACGCCCACCATCGGGGAAAACGGCAACTGGTTTATCGGCGGCAAGGATACCGGCGTTCCGGCAACCGGCAAAAATGGGAAAAACGGCACCGACGGCAAGGACGGCAAGGATGGGCTGGACGGCGCCGACGGGATGGACGGAATAAACGGTACTCCCGGTTCCGCCGTGACGATCGGCGAGGACGGATTCTGGTATATTGACGGGGTCAACACCGGGGTACTTGCCACGGGAGGCAAGGAAACGGTGAAGATTCTGCCCACCCCCTATATTGACCTGGAATTTACCGGGGACGGGCAGATTGTTGACCGGATGTTGCACACAACCTGCGCCATTCAGGACCCCGCCAAAGGCAAGGTTGAAACGGGCGAGTTGCGGTTTAACGGCGGCACATATACGCTCCCCCATTACCGGGTGCGGGCGGCGGGCGGCACGGCAACCCTGTCGTATAACAGCCTGACCAAAGCGCAACTGACCGCACTGCTTTGCGGCGGGTTTACCATGGAGGCGTTGCTGGTCAATTACAATGCCCCTGCCGCCGCAGAGCAGACGATGATCTCCTCCACGCAGGGCGGCGGTTTCAACTTTACCCGATATGGCGGAAAGTACACGTTTTCCGCTCACGTCGGCGGGGAATACCGCCACGGCGTACTGGATGCGGCGTATGACACCGAAAGCCTGACGCACTTGGTAGGCGTTTACGACCCCTCCGCGCAGACCGTCACGCTGTATGTCAACGGGCAGAAAGCGGGTACGGAAACGGCAAAAGGCGTATTTCAGGTTGCCGGGGGCGAGGCATGGCGATCCATTGCCCTTGGCGGCGATATGGTCGCGGGCGGCACTGCGGGCGAGTTGTTCAGCAAAGATCTTGCCATTGCGGATTTCAAACTGTTTCCCGCGTCGGTTTCCGAGGAGGACGCGGTGGTGATGTACGCCAAGACCGTGTTTGAAATTTCCGGCAGGTATCCGGGCTATATCCCCGTATACGGCAGTCAGAAAACCGAAGGAAACGGCGCGGTCTTCGCCTCTTTGACCGACAGTTTTGCGCGGAATCTCTATGAGGCAAACACCGGGCTTGTCAGCGCCCCCACCGTGATGCAGTTTGCCGATGCGACAATGCTGACGGGCGACCTTTCCGGCAAGCGCGCCAATACCGTGATTTTCGGCGTGACGGAGAAAAGCGGCACGCTGTACGCTACCGACAAGGCGGGTGCGGAACTCGGCACGCTGTATGACGCGGTAAAGGCGATTGCGGGCAGATGTATCCCCGCGTTTTACTTCAACGACGCGGCGCTGTGCGATACGATGATTGCGTTCCTCTGCGAAAACCGCATTGCGGACTGCTTTATCGTCTCCAAAGAAAAGACTGTACTCAAAACCGTGTGTGACGCGACCTGGGCGCGCCCGGTGCCGGATCTGACCGGTGCGGATTTCACCCCGGACAGCGCGATGATCGCCGCTTCCGCGGTAGGTGCCAAAACCGTGCTGACCGACGCCGCGGCGCTGACGGCACAGAATGTGCTTGCCATGCAGGCGCGGTCTCTCACGGTAATCGGCGTGCTTCCCGCAGGTGCCGATACGGCAACCGTGCACAACACGGTTTTCAAGGGCGTGAACGGGCTCTTGACCGATAATTTCCATACCGTATACGGGTATTATGAAACCATCACCGAAAAAACGCTCTCCCGCGCGCCGCTGGTTGTGGCGCACCGCGGCAACCCGGAAAGCTGCCCGGATAACCAGCTCCGCTCCTTTGTTTCGGCGGCAAAATCGGGCGCGATTTCCATTGAGTTGGACGTGTACCTGACCGCAGACGGACACATTGTGGTCAATCATGACGCCACAACCACGGGCTTTGACCAAAAACTGACCTGCACCAAATCCACCCGCGCGCAGCTGGAGGCGCTGACCTATACCGGCAAAAACGCCCAAGCGGGCGACAAGATTACGTTTCTGGACGAAGTGTTTGCCTATTTTTCGGCAAACGATACCCATATTGTGCTGGTTGTGGAGATCAAGGACATGCGGGAAGCGCTGATTGACAAAATGGTAAAAATGATCCGCGACCATGGGCTGGAAGGCAGAGTGCAGATCATCTGTATGAATCACAAAATCGTGCGCTATGCGTATGAGACGTATGGCGTGTCGGTGCAGATGAATCAGTCGTATCTTGCCGCAAAGGACGGGGACGTTGCGTTTCTTGCCGCCGCGTGCATGGAGTGCGCAAGCATGAAATCCGCATTCTTTACCCAATGGGGCATTGCCAATCAGGGCTTTGCCGACCGGTTGCGCCACCGTGGCATCAAGTACTCTCCCTGGACGTCTACCGGTAAAGACCGGGTGCTGGATGCCATCTCGCTGGAATTCCCCGAATTTACCACCGACAACCCGCACGTGCCGGATAAACTGGTGCGGCGGTTGCGTGCCGAGCAAAGCGAGGACGGCACGGTCAAGGTGTTTGCCGTTGCCTATGACGGCACCGAAACCGACGTGACGGCAAGCGCCGTTTTCAAAGCCCTTTCCGGCGATGTGACCTTTGCGGACGGTAAGGTGAGCGGGGGCGGCAGTTTCACATTCTCCTACCGCCAGTCTTTCACGTTTGACAAGACCAAATCCTACACTTATGACGTGTATACCCTGACGCTGACGGCGTGATTGGCAAAAAAGGAGCCGGGGCTGTGCCTCGGCTCTTTTTTTTTGTAACATATTGACAAAACCGATTGTTTGTTTTATAATAAATTTGTTTTATCAGACTCAATTTCATGTTCGGAGGACAAAGCAATGTTCAAACGGATTCTGACCGCAGCCCTTGCGCTGCTGCTTTTTACCGCGGTACTGCTGGCGGCGGTTTCCTGCGGGGCGGATAACACGCCCACCATCGGGGAAAACGGCAACTGGTTTATCGGCGACAAGGATACCGGCGTTCCGGCAACCGGCAAAAACGGTGCCGACGGCAAAAACGGCACCGACGGCGGCAACGGGACAGACGGAAAGGACGGCGCCAACGGTAAGGACGGTAAGGACGGTAAGGACGGTAAGGACGGCAAAGACGGCTCGGTCATTTCCATCGGCGAGGACGGATACTGGTACATTGACGGGGTCAACACCGGGATTCTTGCCACCGGCGGCAAGGACACGATTAAAATTTTACCCACGCCGTATATCAATGTGGATTTTTACGCAAACGGCACGCTGATCGACCGGATGGGACACGCTACCTGTGCGATTCAGAACCCCGATAAGGGCAAGGTGGAAAACGACGTGGTGTATTTCGGCGGCAGGAGCTATGTTCTCCCGCACTTCCGCGTGCGCGAAAAGTACGGCACGGCAACCGTGACCTACAATAACCTTACCAATGCTCAACTGTACAACCTGCTTCAGGGCGGTTTTACGATGGAAGCGCTGGTGGTCAACTACAACGCGCCGGCATCCAATGAACAGACGATGATTTCCTCCGCGCAGGGCGGCGGCTACAACTTCACGCGGCATGGCGGAACGTATAAATTCTCCGCCTATGTGGACGGTAAGTACTGCTCCGCCGTATTGGACGCGACCTATGATAACGTCAATCTTTCGCACCTGGTCGGCGTTTACGACCCCGGCACGCAGACCACCGTGCTTTATGTCAACGGGCAGAAAGTGGGGGAAGCGGCGGCAAAGGGCGTTTTCGGGCTTGGCATTGAAAAGGCTTGGACAACGATTGTGCTTGGCGGGGACGTGAACAAGGATGGGCAACCCGTCGACCTGCTGGCAGATAACCTTGCCATTGCCGATTTCAAACTGTTTACCACCCCGGTCAGCGGGGAGGAAGTGACGGCGATGTACGAGAAAGCCACCGCCGAAATCACCGGGGAAGACCCCGGCTGTCATATCATTTACGGGGAGCGGCAGACCGCGCAGGACGGCGCGATTTTTGCCGACGTGGCAAAGAGCTTTGCCGCCGACCTGTATGAGGCAACAACCGGGCTTGTCAGCGCCCCCACCGTGATGCAGTTTGCAAGCGCGGCAATGCTGACGGGTGACCTTTCCGGCAAGCGAGCCAATACCGTGATTTTCGGCGTGACGGAGAAAAGCGGCACGCTGTACGCCACCGACAAGGCGGGTGCGGAAC
>URMC01000086.1 GCA_900548735.1 uncultured Eubacteriales bacterium
AGATACCCTTTGGCGCGCGCTCAAAGACTGAAAAGGGACGCGTTAGGGGCACCTGCGGTGCGGCTGATCGGCTGACGCCTTACTTTGGGCGCACACGTCCAATGTCCGGCATCAGTTGCCGGCACCTTGCGGTGCGGCTAACAGGCTGACGCGTTGCTTTGGGTGCGCACGCCGAAAGTTTGGCGAAAGCTGTGTAAAAGTTTTTAGGGGATTTTAAGGGGGATTTTTTCAAAAATCCCCCTTAACGCGTCTCTCTTTTGGCATTTTCTTTTTGCTTCTTTTTCTTTTGTGCCTACCTGCTCAAAAGAAAAAGAAGAACTGTGGGATCTGATAATAGAATGGAAAAAGGTTCTTTGTGTCAGGGCAGACGAAAGCCCCCCTCCGGGAGGGGGGTGGCGCGGCGCTTTGGGTACACATCCTCAACTTTATTTGTAGGGGAGGGGTTTCCCCTCCCGTTTTGTAGGGCGATACGCTTCCACAAAAAGATACTCTTTCCTTTGTCCTGTCAACTTCCCTAGTCGCTTTTCTTTGAGAGCGCAGGCGCAAAGAAAAGCTAAGAAAAGAAACGCCAAAGGGAGAAGTGTTAAGGGGGATTTTTGAAAAAATCCCCCTTAAAATCCCCTAAAAACTTTTCGGCAACTGATGCCGGACATTGGACGTGCGCACCCAAAGCAACGCGGCAGCCTGTTAGCCCCCGCCGCAAGGCGGTGTCGCCGGGATGTTATGCCGTCAGCCGTTCAGCTCTGCCGCGGACAAGCGTGCGTCGATGGCGGCGGCGGCGGTTTTCCCTGCACCCATGGCAAGAATCACGGTTGCCGCGCCGGTGACGGCGTCACCGCCGGCGTACACCCCGTCAAGAGATGTTTTTCCGGTCTCCTCCTCTACCACAATCCCGCCGTGGCGGTTGATTTCCAGCCCCGCCGTGGTGGATTTGATCAGCGGGTTTGGCGACGTGCCGATTGCCATAATCACGGTGTCCACGTCCAACTCATATTCACTGCCGGGGATTTCCACCGGGCGGCGGCGCCCACGCTCATCCGGCTCGCCCAGCTCCATCCGGATACACCGCATCCCCGTCACAAACCCGTTTTTCGGGTCGCGCTTGTCGTCTTTGTTATGATAGCCCAGAATCGCGGTAGGGTTATTGAGCAGTAAAAACTCGATCCCTTCCTCCATCGCATGCTCCACTTCCTCGTGCCGCGCGGGCAACTCCTGCATGGAACGGCGGTAAACGATGTACACCTTTTCGGCGCCGAGACGAAGGGCGGTACGCGCCGCGTCCATCGCCACATTCCCCCCGCCGACCACCGCCACGCGGCGGCTGTGCATCACCGGGGTGTCGCTCTCCTCCAGGTACGCTTTCATCAGGTTCACGCGGGTCAGGTACTCGTTGGCGGAATACACCCCCTTGAGGTTTTCCCCGGGGATCCCCATAAACCGGGGCAACCCCGCGCCGGAGCCGATAAATACCGCGTCAAAGCCCTGCTCGCGGAACAATTCTTCCACCGTCAGCGTCCGCCCGATGACGGCGTTGGTCTCAATTTTAACGCCCAACGCCCGCAACCCCTCGATCTCGTGCGCCACGATTGCCTTGGGCAAACGGAACTCCGGGATGCCGTAAACCAGCACCCCGCCGGGGGTGTGCAACGCCTCAAAAATCGTCACGTCATAGCCCTTTTTGGCAAGATCCCCCGCGCAGGTCAGCCCGGAGGGACCGGAACCCACCACCGCCACGCGGCGGTTTTTCTTTTCCGGCAAAGCGACCGGCGCCGCGGGTGCCGCGTTGTGGAAATCCGCTACAAAACGCTCCACGCGCCCGATGCCCACGCTCTCGCCTTTCAGCGCGCGCACGCATTTGCCCTCGCACTGGTTCTCCTGCGGACATACCCGCCCGCAAACCGCAGGCAGAGAGCTGGAAAGCGCAATGGTCTCATACGCGCCCTCAAAATCGCCCTCGGCGGCTTTGGCAAGGAACGCGGGAATGTTGATTTTCACCGGACACCCCGTCATACACGCGGGGTTTTTGCACCGCAGGCACCGCGCCGCTTCGTCCATTGCCTGCTCTTTGGTATAGCCGAGCGCCACCTCGCGGAAATTGTGCGCCCGCACTGCCGGCTCCTGCGTCGGCATCGGGTTTTTCTTTCCTGACAGATTCGGCATTATTCTGCCTCCTTTCGGAAAAGGTTGCACGCCTTTTCATAGGCGTGGCGCTCAAAATCGCGATACATCGTGGCGCGTTCCATCGCCTCGTCAAAATCGATCAGATGCGCGTCAAATTCGGGTCCGTCCACGCAGGCAAACTTCATCTCCCCGCCGACATTCAGCCGGCAACCGCCGCACATCCCCGTGCCGTCGATCATCACCGGGTTCATGCTGGCAACGGTCTTGATTCCATATTCTTTCGTCAGCGCCGCCACAAATTTCATCATCACCAGGGGCCCGATGGTAATGACCTCGTCATACTGCTCTCCGGATGCAATCAGTTTTCGCAGCGCGTCGGTCACAAGCCCCTTTTCCCCGGCAGAGCCGTCGTCGCTCATCAGGAGGAACCGGTCGGAACAGGCGCGAAACTCGTCCTCCAGAATCACTAAATCCCGGTTGCGGAAGCCGACCACGGAGTGCACCACGGCGCCCGCCGCGTGCAGCGCGCGTGCCACCGGCAACGCGATGGCACAGCCCACGCCCCCGCCGACCACCGCCACACGGTGTAGCCCCCCGATCTCGGTCGCTTTTCCCAGCGGCCCCACAAAATCGTGCAGAAAACCGCCCTCGGGGATATGATTCAGTTTTTCGGTGGTGCCGCCCACGATCTGAAAGATCACGGTCACAGCCCCCCGCGCGGGGTCACTGCCCGCAATGGTCAGCGGAATGCGCTCCCCGTTTTCGTCCGTGCGTAAAATCACAAACTGCCCCGCCTTTGCCTTTGCCGCCACCAGCGGTGCCTCCACCTCCAACAGCGTAACGGTGGGGTTCAGTTCCTTTCTTTTCAAAATGCGATACATGGCTCGCTCCTTTTGGTTATTTTCTTCTATTGTACACGAAACAGCGGAAAATTGCAACAGGAAAGATGATACAAAAAGCGCGCGGAACAATATTCTGTTCCGCGCGCACCGTTTCAGCAGACCCCGAAAGCAAGCATGGATTTTGCCACCTTGAGAAAGCCCGCGATATTTGCCCCGGCAACCAGGTTTCCTGCCATGCCGAACTCCGCGGCGGCGTTTGCCGCGTTGTGATAGATGTTGACCATAATATCGTGCAGTTTGGCGTCTACCTCCTCAAACGTCCAGGAGTAGCGCATGCTGTTCTGGCACATTTCAAGGGCAGAAGTCGCCACGCCGCCTGCGTTTGCCGCCTTGGCAGGGGCAAACAACACGCCCGCTTTCTGAAATACGTGAATCGCCTCGGGCGTGGAGGGCATATTCGCCCCCTCCGCCACCGCCGTGACCCCGTTTGCCACCAGCATTTTCGCGGAGGATTCGTTCACCTCATTCTGCGTGGCGCACGGCAGTGCGATGTCGCATTTGATCGTCCAGATGCCGGAGCACCCCTCGGTATAAGTTGCCCCCGCGTGAGTTTCGGCGTATTCGCGGATGCGCCCGCGGCGCACTTCCTTAATCTCCTTGACCGCCGCAAGGTCGATCCCTGCCGGGTCAAAAACGTACCCGTTGGAATCCGACATTGCCACCACCGTGGCGCCCAGCGCCGTTGCCTTTTCCACCGCGTAGATTGCCACATTGCCGGAGCCGGAAACCACCACGGTCTTGCCCGCAAAGCTCATTCCGTGGTCCTTCAGCATTTCCTCGGCAAAATAGCAAAGCCCATAGCCGGTCGCCTCCGTGCGGGCAAGTGAGCCGCCGTAGGTCAGCCCCTTGCCGGTCAGCACCCCCGTAAACTCGTTACGCAGGCGCTTGTATTGCCCGAAGAGATACCCGATCTCGCGCCCGCCCACGCCGATGTCTCCGGCAGGCACATCGGTGTCGGCACCGATGTATTTGGAAAGCTCCGTCATAAAGCTCTGGCAAAAACGCATGATCTCCCCATCGGATTTGCCCTTGGGGTCGAAATCCGAGCCGCCCTTGCCGCCCCCGATGGGAAGCCCTGTGAGCGAGTTTTTGAAAATCTGCTCAAACCCCAGAAACTTGATGATCCCCTCATAGACAGACGGGTGAAAACGAAGCCCGCCCTTGTAGGGACCGATGGCGCTGTTGAACTGCACACGGAAGCCGCGGTTGATCCGCACCTTGCCCGCATCGTCCACCCACGGCACGCGGAACTTGATAATGCGCTCCGGCTCCACAATGCTGTCGATCACGCCCTTTTCGATCAATTCCGGGTATTTTTCCACCACCGGCTCCAGCGATTCCAGCACTTCTGCCACCGCCTGGTGAAATTCCGGCTCTCCGGGGTTGCGTTTTTTCACATCCTCCATCACATTTGCAAGATAGGCGTTCGTAATCATAAAACTCCTCCAAAATAAAAAGAGATTGGTTTCAACATGTGATATTTTACCACAAAATGGTTCCCCTGTCAAGTGCAAAAATGCAGGATTATAAAAAGAAAAATGCAAAATTTTCGTGAAAAAAGGCGAAATTCGCCCGGCGCGGCGCGTCTTGCCGCATTTTCAGAATGAAGTGCCGCCACCGCGCATAAATTAGCCTGACAGGAGATATCCGAACCCGGTTCCCGCGGGCGGACACCTCCTGTCAGGCTAAGGTGAAAATATTCCCGAAAGGCGGTTACATCTATGAAAAAGAAGCAAGAAACCCGAACAGAGCGTAAAAAGCCCGCGTTCCTCCGCAAAAAAGTGCTGATTCCCGTTTTGTCCTTCCTCCTGTTGGTCGGTTGTGCCACGGCAGCAGGGCTGGCGTTCGGCAAAAAGGAACCGGACGCGGTACCCTTTTCGGCATCGCTCCAGTTCTTTGCGAACGGCACCTATACCGCCGCCAGCGCCCCGGCGGGGGAAGCCATCGGCTTTTCGGCAGAGTGGTTTGACCGGGCGACCGGCAGCACGGTCAGCGCCGTCACGCTGACGGCACTCCCACCCGTGACGGAAGGAACGCTGAAATTAGGGCACGGCGAGGCGGTTTTAGGGCAGACCATCCCGCGCGAAACGCTCTCGTATCTTTCCTTTACCCCCACAGACGGTGTGAAAAAAAGCAGTTTTTCGTTTATTCCCTCCACCAAGGACGGCACTGCCGGCTTTGCACTGACCTGTCACCTTTCCGTGACCGAGGGCAAGAACTGCTGTCCCGTGGAAAAGGGTGCGGTGATGGCGGTCTCCACGCATGAAAGTCTCTCGCTCACCGGCACGCTGAGCGCACAGGACCCGGAGGGGGACGCGCTGTATTTTGAAATCTGCTCGTATCCGAAAAACGGCACGGTCAACATAGACATGAAAACCGGAAAATTTGTCTATACCCCGGATGCGGAGTTTGACGGCAAGGATTCCTTTACCTGGCGCGTGCAGGACGGACACGGCAACTACTCCGGCATCTGCACGGTCAATGTCACGGTGCGCCCGCTTGCCACGGGCTGGTTGTTTACCGATATTGAGGACAACGCCATCCAGAGCGCGGCATTACGCGTGTGCGAGGCGGGGGTATTGAGCGGCGAGGAGACCGGCGGCAAGCACTATTTTCACCCGGAGGGTAAGCTGACCCGCGCCGCATTTGTGGCGATGCTGTTGGATGCCGCAGAAATCAAAGCGCCGGACGCAGAGGACACCGGCTTTGCCGATGACGCGGAGATCCCGCGCGGGATGAAGGGTGCAGTCCGTTATGCAAAAGAGCGCGGCTGGCTGGGGGAGGATGATACTTTCCGCCCCGGTGATGCGGTAACCCGCGCCGAAGCGGCGGCGATTGCCGCCAAGGTATTAGGGCTTTCCGCCCCCGGATATGCCGAAACGGTACGTGATTTCAGTGAAATCCCGGTCGGCGTGGCAGACGCGATCTATGCCCTGTTTGAGGGCGGATATATCACCACCATCGCGGACGGAAAGCTTGCCCCTGCGGAAAACCTCACCAGAGGCGACGCCGCGCGCTTCTTTGCAAGAATTCTGGACGGGAACGAAAACTGACCCCCCGCCCAACATCCCGGCGCCAGTCGCTGGCACGCTACTCTGAGTGCGCTCACCAAACGTTCCGGCATCAGTCGCCGAAAAGTTTTTAGGGGATTTAAAGGGGGCTTTTTTCAAAAACCGCCTTGCGGCGGGGCTAATAGGCCGATACGTTACTTTGGGTGCGCTCGCCGAATAACCGGCGACAGTTGTTCAAAAGTTTTTGCGGGAGTTTAAGAGGGGGCTTTTTTCAAAAAGCCCCCTTTTGCGCGTCTCTTTTTGGCGTTTCTTTTTGATAGCTTTTTCTTTGCGCCTGCGCTCTCAAAGAAAAAGCGGGTGTGAAATCTGATGACACAATGGAAAGAGTGACTTTACGCCCGAAAGCCCCTCTCCGGATTCAGGTCGGCGGAACGACGGGCAATTCTGTGCCGCCGAAAATATCGTCCGCGGCGTCATCTTTCGGGTCGGGTTTTCCACCCGGCTGTTCGGTCCGGTCGGCTTTGTTTTCCTCCTGCCCGGTCTTGGTATCCTCCCGGGTTTTGTCTCCGCTATCCGTTTCGTCCTTCCCGCACGCCGCCAGCGCCAGCACAAGGCACACGCAAAGCAAACAGATCAGCAGGGTCAGAAAGCATTTCTTTTTCATACACGCCCTCCCTGTAACTTGATTGTTTTCATTATACACAAGATACCGATACCTGTCAAGAACGGCAACAGACAGAAAAAAGCACGCTTACGCGTGCTTTTTTGTATTGGAGCGGATTACGGGGCTCGAACCCGCCACCTCGACCTTGGCAAGGTCGCGCTCTACCAAATGAGCTAAATCCGC
>URMC01000087.1 GCA_900548735.1 uncultured Eubacteriales bacterium
GCTACCCTGGGGATAACAGGCTGATCTCCCCCAAGAGTTCACATCGACGGGGAGGTTTGGCACCTCGATGTCGGCTCATCACATCCTGGGGCTTGGAGAAGGTCCCAAGGGTTCGGCTGTCCGCCGATTAAAGTGGTACGCGAGCTGGGTTCAGAACGTCGTGAGACAGTTCGGTCCCTATCTGTCGTGGGCGTTGGATATTTGAGAGGAGTTGACCTTAGTACGAGAGGACCGGGTCGAACGCACCTCCGGTGCATCAGTTGTCCTGCCAAGGGCATAGCTGGGTAGCCGCGTGCGGATGTGATAAACGCTGAAGGCATCTAAGCGTGAAACACACCTCAAGATGAGATATCCCTCCAACTTCAAGTTGGTAAGGTCACTTGTAGACTACGAGTTTGATAGGTCGAAGGTGGAAGCGCAGTAATGCGTGTAGCTGATCGATACTAATAGACCGAGGGCTTGAACTTCCGATTTGCTGGCGGGTTGGTTCCCATCCCACAAGCGAATCCTGTTCATACTTGAGTTTCTTTTCTGCTCTCCGCTTTGTTCGGTTTTCAATGAGTGCTGATGAAAAAGCACGGGTTTGCCCGTGCTTTTTCTTTCATATAAAATCATCTTACAAAGCAAAAGCGCCTTTGCGGGATCCTCGCAAAGGCGCTTTATTTTTTCGGATATGGCTTTTTGGTGTCAGTCAAGCCGAGAATATAATCCACAGAGACGTTGTATAACTTGCAAGAGCAATCAGAAGGGCAATCGGAATTTGCCGTTTTTCGCTCTCGTATTGAGAATAGGTGTTTTGACTGATATGCAGAAAAGCGGCAATTTCCGGGCGTATATGTGCTGCTTTTATATCCTCGCAATCAGATCGCCGAGGAAGTATAGCAGAGGCAGAGTGCCGAGTGAGAGAACGGAGGAGGAGCCGACGGTTTGCGCGGCGAAACCGGAGTCGATGCCGTACATTTCCGAAAGCATGGTAACGGTGGCGGCGCTGGGGAGCGCGGCAATCACGGTGCAGAAAAGGATGGTGCTGTAACTGTCCTCAATCCCCAGCGTGACCAGCTTGGTCAGCAGGCACACGCAAAGCGGCACGACCAACAGCTTGATGATGTTGAAATAGTACAGCCGCGGGTTGCGAAGCAGTTTCCCGAAGCTCTGTGTGGCAAGGAGGGAGCCTGTCACCAGCACGGAGATCGGCATGCACAGGTCGCCGAGGTAATTACAGAAGCGGGTGATGACCGACGTATTGCCCAGCAACACGTCCGGCGCAAAGGACTTGCAAAGATAAAGAATCAGCCCGATGGCGCAGGGTACAGTGCCGAAGTTAATCAGCGCCTTTTTGGGGGTCAGGCGGATGTCCTCTCTCCCTTGTGAGAGGATGAGAATCCCCAACGTCCAGATGTACAGGTGAAACCCGATCACAAAAAACGCGCCGTAAAAAGCACCCTTACCGGGAAAAACCGCCTCCAGGATCGGAAAGCCGATGAACCCGCAGTTGGTAAAGATGGTGGCAAACTCACTGATTTTGCGCTCATTGAGGTCTTTGTATGCCTTGCCGGAAAGAAACGCAAAGAGCGCCATCACCGGGTGGATGATAAACCCGATGGCGGTGTAAAACAACCCCTCGCGGAGAAGTTCCCAACCGAAATCCTTGGAGAGCAGGGCGCCCACGATCATCATCGGCTGCCCTAAGCAGATAATCAGTTTGGAGAGCTTTTTGGAGGACACCTCGTCAATCCAGCCGATTTTGCGGCAGATGTAACCGGTGACCATCAGCAAAAACAGAATGCCGATAATGGTCAGCAATTTGAAAAATGAAGCGGAATCCATCGTTATCCTTTCTCGCTGTCCAGCCGCTCGCGGATGCGCTTCATATCGGTCAGCATATCCTCTTTTTTGCGCGGGTCACGTAAGAGAAACGCCGGGTGATAGACCGCGGTCATGGCAAAGCCGCCTTTTTCAAACCACATGCCGTGCTCTTTGGTGATTTTGAAATCCGGTTTGATCAGGCGCATGGCGGAAATTCTGCCAAGGCAGACAATGATTTTCGGGCGGATGATGCGCACCTGCTCCCGCAGGAAACCGATGCACGCGTCCTCTTCTTCGGGCAGAGGATCGCGGTTTTGGGGCGGGCGGCATTTGAGGATGTTTGCGATATAGACCTTTTCGCGCGGGATCTCCACCGCTTCTAAAAATTTATCCAGCAGTTGCCCCGCTTTTCCGACAAACGGCGTGCCGGTCAGATCCTCCTGCTCCCCCGGTGCTTCCCCCACAAACATCAGCTCGGCGTGCGTGTCTCCGGTGCCGAAAACCGAGTGCGTGCGGGTTGCAGAGAGCGGACAGGCGGTGCAGGCGGCGCATTTTTCTCTCAATGCTTCCAAATCCATATAACATCCTCCTTTTATTCAACATAGCCTGACAGGAGGTATCCGAACCCGCCTCCGGCGCGCGTGTTTCGAAATCTTTGTGACTTTTCGTCGTCACAGGGCAAAGCCCGGTTTCCTCCGTAAAGCCGCAAATCTTCCTGAAATACGTGCGCCGGAGGTCGAAGAGTTCTCACGGGACGGATTTTTCGTCAGGCAAGGCAAAAACGCAGGGAATATTTTATATTCCCGAGTATTTTAACGCAGCATGGCGGGAAATCCGCCCGCGAGAACCGGATTCGGATATCTCCTGTCAGGCTAACCAAATAATTATAACAGGTTTTGCACAGAATAACAAGCCTTTTTGCGGAAAATGTCAATGCGCGCGGTAATAGGTCGGCGTTTTGCCGGTCACGCGGCGGAAAACCGTGGAAAAATACCCCGCATCGGGAAAACCGAAGTGCTCCGCCACCTCGCGCACGCTTTGCCCCTCCCGCAACAGCGGAATGGCGGCGTTGATTTTACACTGGCGAAAGTATTCCATTACACCTACGCCCGCATAGCGCGCAAACAGCTTTTTGAGCAGCGACGGGCTGACCCGGCAAAGCGCCGCCAGTTCCGCGGTGTCCAGCGACTCATTCAGCCGTTCCGACATCACGGCAAGTGCCCGGCGGTAGTTGCGAAGCCCGGCGGAGCCCTCGCCCGCGGCGGGCTTTCCGCTGACCGGGGTCAGAGAGAGCAACAACTCCTCCAATTCCAGCACGGCGCATTGTGCCGTGTTTTCTTTACCCGGCAGAATATTCGCCGCGGCGTTGCCCGCGGGCTTGCCGGTTGCCTCCCGCAGCAGCGCCAGCGCCCCCTCCGCCTGTATCAGGTTTTCCTGCGTGAGGGAAAAAACGCGGCGGGGGAACACCGGAGCCTTGGAGGTGCTGAACGTGAACACTAAAATTTCGGATTCCGCGCCCCCCTCGTTACAAAGGCTGTGAAATTCCATCGGCGGGTGATAGACCGCCCCGCCGGCGTCCAGCGGGAAAGATTCGCTCCCTGCCGTGACCCCGATGCGCCCCGCTTTGACCAGCACCAATTCGGCAAAATCGTGCGTTTCGCCGCGAAAAACATAGCCCGGTTCCAGCCTTTGCGAAAAGGCGGTGTAAAGCCCCTCAATCTGCAAGGAACGGGGAAAAGGATGGTATTTCCACATAACAACCTCCGAAATATCCGAAATCAAAGATTATTTATCCGATTTTGCATTTACTTTTGTTTTGGACAATTCTATAATGAGGATAGCAGAGAAATCCTCAAAAGTCAATACACGGAGGTAAAAAAGATGAAAAAGGGAATCAGTATTTGGGCTTTTCCGGCAGGAACGCGGCTTGACGACGCTTTTCTGATGGCAAAACGCGCCGGTTTTGACGGCGTGGAAGTGGCGCTCAGCGACAAAGGGGAGCTGACGCTTGACACCACGGAAGCGGAACTGGCAGAGATCAAAGCGGCGGCTGACAATGCCGGCATTACGCTGTACAGCGTTGCCAGCGGCATCTATTGGAAACATCCTTTTACCGCTAATGACCGCAAAACGGCGGAAACGGCGCGTGCCTATGGCAGAAAGCAGATTGAAATTGCCGCGGCGCTGGGGTGCGATACCGTGCTGATCGTGCCCGGCGTGGTCAGCGGGGCGGGGGAGCCGTTCGGCAATATCCCGTATGACGTGGCGTACGACCGCGCCCTTGCCGCAATGACGGGGCTTGCCGCTTACGGCAAGGAAAAGGGCGTTGCCGTGGGCGTGGAAAACGTGTGGAACAAATTCCTGCTTTCTCCGCTGGAAATGCGGGATTTTGTAGATAAAACAGGCGCCGCCGCGTATTTTGACGCGGGTAACGTGCTGGTAAACGGATACCCGGAGCACTGGATTGACATTCTCGGCGGGCGCATTGTCAAGGTGCATATCAAAGACTTTGTACGCAAGATCGGCAACATCACGGGCTTTGTGGATTTGCTGGCGGGAGATGTGAACTTTTCCGCCACCATGGCGGCGCTGCGCCGTGCGGGGTACGACGGGTTTGTGACGGCGGAGGTTTCCCCTTACCCGAAGGCACCGGAAGTGCTGTTGCAGAATACCTCCCGTGCGATGGACGCTATTTTCTCAATGTAAGAAAGGAGAATGAAAATGAAAGAACTGAAAATCGGTCTGGTTGGTCTTGGCGGTCAGGGGAGAGCCCACGCCAAAGGTTTGATGAACCCCCCGGCGGGGTTTGCGGGCAAGCTGGTTGCCGTTTGTGACATTGACCCGAAAAAGTTTGAAAAAGTGGCACAGGATTTCAATATCGCGGAGTCCAAAAGTGAGATCGGGTTTGAAAACTATCATTGCTACACCGATATGGACGAGATGCTGAAAACCGAGCAGTTAGATCTGGTTATAATCGCCATTCCTACCTATCTCCACAAAGAAGCAACCGTGAAATTTCTGCGTGGCGGCGTGCACGTGCTTTGCGAAAAGCCGATGGCGCTGACCGTAGAGGAGTGCAACGAGATGCTGGCAGTGGCAAAGGAGACCGGCAAACACCTGATGATCGGGCAGTGCCTGCGCTTCTGGGATGAGTATATCGTGCTCAAAAAGATGGTGGACTCCGGCGAATACGGCAAGGTGCTTGCCGGGATGTTCTGGCGCGGGGGCGATACGCCGAGATGGTCGTATCAGGATTGGTACCTCCATAAGAAAATGGGCGGCGGCGCCATCCTTGACCAGCACGTGCATGACGTGGATATGGTGCAGTACCTTTTCGGCATGCCGGATAAAGTCAGTACCTCCGGCAAAGTGGTGCTGGAGGACACCTATTACGATACGCTTTGCACCAATTACCTCTATAAGAACGGCCCCGTGGTGTTTGCGCACAATGACTGGACGCTGTCGCTGCCCTTCGGGCACGGCTTCCGCGTGAATTTTGAAAAAGCCACGCTGGAAATGGGCGGCAGCCGCGGCTTTGTGTTGGCAAAGCACGGCGAAAAGCCGGAAAAAGTGGAGTTTGAATACCGCTCCGCCCTCATCCGCGAGACCGAGTATTTTATGGGCGTAATCAACGGCGAGTACAAGAACACCGTCAACCCGCCGGAGGACTCTGCCGAGACCATCCGCCTGGTGCGTGCGGAGATGAGCTCTGCCGATCAGGGCGCCGAGCCCGTGGCTCTCTGAGGTGCGCGAGATGGGAAAAATCGGTGTATTGATTCATTTGCGGGCGGGCACCGACCTTGATGCGGAGTTTCGTCGCGCGGCGGAAATGCACCTGACCGCGTGCCAGCTTTGCTGTTGGGATACAGCGCTTTACACCCGCGAGAATGCGGAACTGGCAAAAAAGGCTTCTGCCGCCTACGGCGTTGAGATCACGGCGCTCTGGGCAGGCTGGAGCGGACCGAAGGAGTGGAATTTCACCTATGGTCCCTCCACCCTGGGGCTGGTGCCTCCCGCTTATCGTGACGCACGCGCCAAGGAGCTATTGCAGGCTTCCGACTTTGCGGAAATGCTGGGGGTCAGCGATATTATCACGCACGTCGGCTTTCTGCCCGAAAACCCCAGCGACCCGGATTTTGCCGGAACGGTAGGGGTGCTTCGTCAGATCTGCCACAAATACAAGGAACGCGGACAGTGGTTTCTGTTTGAAACCGGACAGGAGACCCCGGTCACCATGCTTCGCACCATCGAGGCAATCGGCACTGACAACGTTGGCATCAACTTTGACACGGCAAACCTGTTGCTTTACGGGAAAGCCAACTCTGCGGATGCGCTGGACGTGTTCGGTCGGTACGTGCGCAATACGCACTGCAAGGACGGGGAATACCCCACCACCGGGCAATCGCTCGGCAAAGAAAAACCTTTGGGGCAAGGGCGTGCAAATCTTCCGAAAATCATTGACAAATTATTGTCAATCGGCTATAATGGTGCTTGGATCATCGAGCGGGAGATTTCGGGCGAGAAACAGATCGCCGATATTGCCGCCGGCAGAGATTACATTGAAAGAATTTTGAGGGAACGCGAAAATGAAGATCATCCATTGCAATAATTATGAGGAAATGTCCGCCGCGGCGGCAAACCTGGTCTGCGACGCCATCAAGGAGAAACCCGATCTTGTGCTGGGGCTTGCCACCGGGTCTACCCCGGAGGGGATGTATGCGGAACTGTGCCGGAAGTATAAGGATGGAAAAGTGGATTTCTCCAAGGTGACTACCGTTAATCTGGATGAATATTGCGGGTTGCCTGCTGACCATCCGCAAAGTTACCTGACCTTTATGAAACAGAATCTGTTTGATCACGTCAACCTGAACCCGGCAAAAACTTTCCTGCCCAACGGCAATACCGAAGATCATGACGCCGAAGCCGCACAGTACGAAAAAATGGTTGAGAACCTCGGCTTTGCGGACGTGCAGATTCTCGGCGTGGGCAGAAACGGGCAT
>URMC01000088.1 GCA_900548735.1 uncultured Eubacteriales bacterium
TTCTCGCGGGACGGATTTTTCGTCAGGCAAGGCAAAAACGCAGGGAATATTTTATATTCCCGAGTATTTTAACGCAGTATGATAAAAAATCCGCCCACGAGAACCGGGTTCGGATACCTCCTGTCAGGCTAACCTGACGGGAAACAGTAGCCTGACAGGCTAAAAAATCAGAAAGGGGAATCAATATGGCGGCAAGAAAAAGCCAATCGGATTTTCTGTATGCCAGTGCCCGCATCCGCGCGATGGAAAACGCGCTGGTCGGGCGGGAGCGCCTGAACAGCCTTGCGGAGCTTCGCACAACCGGCGAGATTTTTTCGGCGCTTGGTTCCTACGGGATAGAGACCGTGACCGGGGCGGACGGAAAGCCGGATGCGGAAGCCACATTGCTCTCGGCGCTTTCCGCCGGCTTTTCGGAGGTTGCCACGGCATGCGGCGGGAGTGCGCTGTTTGCGTTTCTCCGCTATCCGTATGACTGCAACAACATCAAAGCCATTCTCAAATGCAACCATCGCGGCGTGCCTGCCGAAGGCATGCTGATTGACGCCGGCACCGTGCCCGCGGGCAAACTGCCCGAAATTCTGCGGAACGCACGGTATGAGGAGCTGCCCGCGCACATGGGCGCGGCAATCCCCGGGGCGATGGAGGCGTTTGCCAAAACGAAAAATCCGCAGGAGATTGACCTTGCGCTGGACCGCGCGTGCTATGCCGATATGGCGGCGGGCGCGGGCTACCCGTACACGGCGAAGATTGTTTCTCTGCGGGCGGACTGCACCAACATCCTGATGTGCCTGCGTCTGTTGCGCATGGGGGCAACCTACCCGATGCGCGCGGCGATGCTCTCGGCGCTGTTGCCGGGCGGCACACTGGGAGAAGGGTTCTTTACCGAGGCGTTTGACGGGGGCGAGAGTCGCCTGGTCGATATGGTCTCCATGACCGAACTGGCGCCAGTGTTTTTGACCGAGGGGGAGCGCACGCTCTCCGCAGTGGAAAAAAATGCGGACAATCTGGTCATGGAATTTGTGAAGACCGCAAAATTTGTGCCGTTCGGGGCAGAGATCCCGGTCGCTTACCTGATCGGGCTGGAAACCGCCGTTAAAAACCTCCGGATTTTGCTGTCCGGTAAGGCGGCGGGGCTTTCGTCCGACGCGATCCGCGGGAGGTTCAGAGAGAGTTATGTATAAAGCAGGAATCATCGGCGAGCGCGGGAGCGTGCTCGGATTTATGGCGCTGGGCTTTTCGGTACTGGAAGCAGAGGATGCCGCCGCCGCAAGAGACCAGTTGCATCGCGCGGCAAAAAGCGGGGAGTATGCCGTGCTGTTTCTCACCGAGAACTATGCCGAGGAGCTGGCAGAGGATATTGCCCGCTATAAGGACGCGCCCCTGCCTGCCATCACCATCATCCCGGGAAGGGACGGGGGGCACGGCTACGGCATGGCACAGCTGAAAAACGCCGTGGAACGCGCCATCGGCGCGGACATTCTGTTCAAAGAATAGCCTGACGAAAAATCCGCCCCGCGAGAACGGGTCCGGATACTTCTTCAGGCTGACAAACCGAAAGGGCGCCCACATGGGCGCGAGAAAGGGAGCCTCTGTCGCGGGCAGGGGCGTGGAACTGCAAAATGGTTGAAGGAAGAATACTCAAGGTTTCCGGTCCTCTGGTCATTGCCGAGGGGATGCGGGAAGCCAATATGTTTGACGTGGTGCGCGTGGGTGATGCCAAGCTGATCGGTGAGATCATCGAAATGCACGGCGACCGCGCCTCCATCCAGGTCTATGAGGAGACCGCGGGCATCGGGCGCGGAGACAAAGTGGTTTCCACCGGCGCGCCGCTTTCCGTAGAGTTAGGGCCCGGGCTGATCAAAAGCATTTATGACGGTATCCAGCGCCCGCTGGAAGCCATGCGGGACAAATACGGCCCCAATATCATCAAAGGAATTGACGAGCCGGCGCTTGACCGTGAAAAACGCTGGCACTTCACCCCCACGGTCGCCGTGGGCGACACGGTGGCGGCAGGCGACGTGCTGGGCACGGTGCAGGAAAGCGCCACGCTTTTACACAAGATTATGGTGCCCCCGAAAACGGCTGGCGTGGTCACGGAGCTGCGCGAGGGCGACTTTACGGTGACCGAGCAGATCGGCACCCTGTTGCTTGCCGACAATCAGAACCTGCCGCTGACGCTGATGCAGAAGTGGCCGGTGCGTATTGCGCGCCCGTATGCGAAAAAACTGCCCCCGTATGAGCCGCTGATTTCTGGTCAGCGCGTGATTGACGCGCTCTTTCCCATTGCCAAGGGCGGCACCGCGTGCGTGCCGGGACCGTTCGGCTCCGGAAAGACCGTAGTACAGCACCAGCTTGCCAAATGGAGCGACGTGGATCTGGTGATTTATATCGGCTGCGGCGAGCGCGGCAACGAGATGACCGACGTGTTGCGGGAGTTCCCGGAACTGACCGACCCCCGCACCGGGAAGTCGCTGATGGAGCGCACGGTGCTGATTGCCACCACCTCCGATATGCCGGTGGCGGCGCGGGAGGCTTCCATTTATACCGGCATCACGATTGCGGAGTACTACCGTGACCAAGGGCATTCGGTTGCCGTGATTGCGGACTCCACTTCCCGTTGGGCAGAGGCGCTTCGCGAAATGTCGGGGCGGCTGGAAGAAATGCCCGGCGAGGAGGGCTATCCCGCGTATCTGACCTCGCGCCTGGCGCAGTTTTACGAGCGCGCGGGCAAGGTGGTCTGCCTTGGGGGCGATCACCGCGAGGGCACGCTGACCGCCGTGGGCGCCGTGTCGCCTCAGGGCGGCGATATTTCGGAGCCTGTGACCCAGGCAACACTGCGTATCGTCAAGGTGTTCTGGGGGTTGGACGCGTCGCTTGCCTACCGCCGTCACTTCCCGGCGATTAACTGGCTGAACTCCTATTCGCTTTACCGTGACCGCCTTTCCGGCTGGTTCGGGGAGCACGTCTCCAAAGACTGGATGGCAAAAACCGACCGGCTTTTGAAAATCCTGCAAACCGAGAGCGAGTTGCAGGAAATTGTGAAGCTGGTGGGCATGGACGCGCTTTCCCCCGCCGACCGGATGACGCTGGAAACCGCGCAGTCGGTGCGAGAGGACTTCTTACAGCAAAATGCGTTTGACGAGGGCGACAGTTACACCGCGATGGACAAGATGTCGGCACTCATCGACCTGATTTTCTCCTTTGACCGCAAGGCGAGAGCCGCGATTGAGAAAGGCGCCGACGTGCAGTCGATTTCCGAACTGCCGGTCAGAGAGCGCATCGGGCGCGCCAAATCCGCCCCTGCCGAAGGATATCGGGAGCAGTATGCGGAAATCGACGCCGAAATCGACCGCGAGATCGGGACCGTGCTGAAAAACGCCGCGAAGGACTGAGGAGGCAAAAATGATTCGAGAATACAAAACGATTGAAGAAGTTGCAGGGCCTCTGATGCTGGTCAAGCAGGTGGAGGGCGTCAAATATGACGAACTGGGCGAGATCGAACTGCCGGGCGGCGAAGTGCGCCGTTGCCGGGTGTTGGAGGTCAACGGCAAGAACGTGCTGGTTCAGCTGTTTGACTCCGCCGCAGGGCTGAACCTTGCCAACAGCAAGGTGCGCTTTACCGGGCACGGCGTGCAGCTGCCGGTTTCCGAGGGGATGCTGGGGCGCGTGCTTTCCGGTATGGGTGAGCCGATTGACGGGGGCGCCCCGTTGCTTGCCGAAAAGTCGATGGATATCAACGGCACGCCGATCAACCCCGCCGCGCGGTACTACCCCTCCGAGTTTATTCAGACCGGTATTTCCACCATTGACGGGCTGAACACGCTGGTGCGCGGGCAAAAACTGCCGATTTTCTCCGGCTCCGGGCTTCCGCACGCCAACCTTGCGGCGCAGATCGCAAGGCAGGCAAAGGTGCGCGGCACCGACGAGAAGTTTGCCGTGGTGTTTGCCGCCATCGGTATCACGTTTGAGGAAGCCGACTTCTTTATTTCCGATTTCAAGAAAACCGGCGCGATTGACCGCACGGTGCTCTTTATCAACCTCGCCTCCGACCCTGCTATCGAGCGTATTTCCACCCCGCGCATGGCGCTGACCGCCGCGGAATATCTGGCGTTTGAGTGCAATATGCACGTGCTGGTCATTATGACCGACATCACCAACTACGCAGAGGCGCTGCGTGAGGTTTCCGCCGCGCGCAAAGAGGTGCCCGGGCGGCGCGGGTATCCCGGCTATCTTTATACCGACCTTGCCACGATGTACGAGCGCGCAGGGCGCAAAATGGGCAGCACCGGGTCGATTACCATGATCCCGATTCTGTCGATGCCCGAGGACGACAAAACCCACCCCATCCCCGACCTGACGGGCTATATCACCGAGGGGCAGATTATCCTCTCGCGTGAGCTTTACCGCAAAGGGTATCTGCCGCCGGTGGACGTGCTTCCGTCCCTGTCGCGCTTGAAGGACAAGGGTATTGGCGTCGGGAAAACGAGAGAGGATCATGCGGGCACGATGAACCAGCTGTTTTCCAGTTACGCCCGCGGCAAAGAGGCAAAGGAGCTGATGGTGGTGCTGGGCGAAGCGGCGCTGACGCCGATTGATCGCCTGTACGCCAAATTTGCCGACGCGTTTGAAGAGCAGTACGTGAATCAGGGCTTCTACGAAAACCGCACGATTGAGGAAACGCTGGATCTCGGCTGGAAGCTGCTTTCCATCCTGCCCCGCAGTGAGATGAAGCGCATCAAACCGGAACTGGTGGAAAAATACTGGCCGAAAAAGGACTGAGGAACGGATATGGCTGAAATTCGAGTCAATCCCACCCGCATGGAGCTGAAAAAACTGCAAACCCGCTACACCACAGCGCGGCGCGGGCACAAATTGCTCAAAGACAAGTGCGATGAGCTGATGAAGCGGTTTTTGGACGTGGTGCGGGAGGACAAAACCCTGCGCGCGCGCGTGGAAAAGGCGCTGAAAAGCGTTTATGCCTCGTTTGACGCGGCAAGTGCCGTCACCAGCCCGCGGATGATGCAGGAGGCGCTGATTCTGCCGAAAAAGGAAAGCGAGTTGCTGGTGGAATACCGCAACCGGATGAGCGTGACCGTGCCGGATTTCAGTATGCACATCACCGAATCCGGCGAGGGAGACTGCAACTACGGCTTTGCGTTCACCTCCGGCGAGTTGGACGCCTCGGTGCGGGAGCTTTCCGGCGTGCTGGAAGACCTGTTGCGCATGGCGCAGCTGGAAAAGGAGGCACAACTGCTGGCGGAGGAGATTGAGCGCACGCGCCGCCGCGTCAACGCGCTGGAATATATCATGATACCGCGGTACCTGGCGGCAATGAAATCCATCAAGATGAAGCTGGATGAAAACGAGCGCGGTAATATTACCCGGCTGATGAAGGTCAAGGACATGATGCTTGCCGCCAACGTCAAGCAGAAATATTCTTATATCCCGGACGAAGAGTGACCGCCGCCTGCGGTCCCTGCGGGACGGCTTTCAGAGTCAGTTGGGCGCACCGCCTGCGGCGGGGCTTTCAGAGTCAGTTGGGCACACCGCCTGCGGCGGGGCCCCTGCGGGGCGGCTTTCAGGCTGACGCGGTGCTTTGGGCGCACTCGCCGAAAGTTTGGCGTGCGCCGTGTAAAAGTTTTTGCGGGATTTAAAGGGGGCTTTTTGAAAAAAGCCCCCTTTTCGCGCGCCTGCGGCGGGCAATAGAAAGAATGAGTACGCCGCCGGAATGTCGGCGCGGCGTTTCTTTTTGATAGCTTTTTCTTTGCGCCTGGCGTATACAAAGAAAAAGCGGGTAGGGAATCTGATAAAATAACATCCGTAGGGGAGGGGTCTCCCCTCCCGTTTATTAGGAAATTTTATTTTGCATTCCGGCGGCGCACTCCGGAGCCTCCCCTGTGTAAGGGGAGGTGCCGAGTGAAACGAAGCGGAGGGGTTGTACCTTACAGAAACCATTTTTCTTTTTTGCTCTGCAAACTCCACACTTTTACAATCCCTCAGGCGCTGTCGCGCCAGCCCCCTTTACACAAGGGGGCCTTTTTGGTCGTGCGAACATTGCAAAAAATTTTCCGTAGGGGGGCATTCTATATGCCCCCGTTGCAAGAAATTTAATTTCAACAACGCGGCGGGGGCAAGCCCCGCCCTACGGGGTGCAAAGTGCAGGTTTCAAACAGCGGGAGGGGAAACCCCTCCCCTACGGAAATTAGAATTTAGCCAATATGGCGGGCGACCGATGGTCGCCCGCTTATCGGCAAAATCCGATTTTTATAGGGAGAGTCTCTCCCCTGCAAAAAAATACCCACCCGGCGGGTTTCCCCGCCGGGTGGGTGATTTGGGAAATCTTATTCGTACAGTTTTGCCATCTTCTTGAGGCGCTCGTAACGCTCCTTGGCATTTTCCTCTGCCTCGGCAAAGAGCTCTTTCGCTCTCTCCGGGAAGGACTGCGCCAGGCGCGCGTAGCGTGCCTCGTTGGAGATAAAGCCCTGGTAATCGGCAGTCGGGTCGCCGCTGTCGATGGTCAGTTTGTTCTCCGCCTTGGTGGGATCGTAACGGAACATATTCCAGTAGCCGGCGTCCACTGCCTTCTTCATTTCAAGCTGGCAGTTCTGCATGCCGCCCTTCTTGATGCCGTGCATCTCGCAGGGAGCGTAGCCGATGATCAGGGACGGGCCGTGGTAAGCCTCAGCCTCGGTCAGAGCTTTGAGCAACTGGTTCATATTCGCGCCCATGGCAACCTGTGCCACGTAAACGTAACCGTAGGAC
>URMC01000089.1 GCA_900548735.1 uncultured Eubacteriales bacterium
CGAGCGCTGCCCGCGCGGCGTGGAGCCGGCCAAGCTGGTGGAGGCGCTTCGCCTGTGCGTCATCCGTCAGAAGGGGCAGGACCGCCTGACGCCGGACGATATCCCCGCCCTGCTCGACGACGATATGCCGCAGCAGGCGCTGATGAGCGCCCTGCGCAAATATGCGAAATAAGAAAGGAGAGGATGACCCATGCAAAGGATCGGTGTATTCGTCTGCCACTGCGGCACGAACATCGCCGGGACGGTCGACGTCAAAGCCGTCGCCGAGGCCCTGCAGAACGAGCCGGGCGTCGCGATCTCCACGGATTATCCGTATATGTGCTCGCAGGCCGGGCAGGACATGATCCGCGAGAAGATCGCAGAATACGCGCTGACGGGCGTGGTCATCTGTTCCTGCTCGCCCAGAATGCACGAGCAGACGTTCCGCAAGACCTGCGAAAAGGCGGGGCTGAACCCCTATATGGTCGAGATCGCCAACATCCGCGAGCAGTGCTCCTGGATCCACAAGGATAAGGAGGCGGGCACGGAAAAGGCCATCATCCTCGGCCGGGCCGCCATCGCCAAGGTACATCTGAACGCGCCGCTGACCGCGGGCAGCAGCCCGGTCACCAAGCGCGCGCTCGTCATCGGCGGCGGCATCGCGGGCATCCAGACGGCACTGGACATTGCCGAGGCTGGCTTTGAGGTCGATATCGTCGAAAAGCAGCCGACCATCGGCGGCAAGATGACCCAGATCGACAAGACGTTCCCGACACTCGACTGCGCGGCGTGCATCCTGACCCCGAAAATGGTGGACGCCGCGCAGAACGACAAAATCACCATTTATTCTTACAGCGAAGTGGAGTCGGTCAAAGGCTTTGTGGGCAACTTCCGCGTCGGCATCCGGCGCAAGGCGCGCTATGTGGACGAAACCAAGTGCACGGGCTGCGGGCTTTGCACCGAAAAGTGCCCGCAGAAAAAAGTGCCCAACGAGTTCAACTTAGGGCTTGACAACCGCCGCGCCATTTACATTCCGTTTGCGCAGGCAGTGCCGAAAGTGGCGACCATCGACGCGGACTACTGCAATATGCTGAAAAACGGCAAGTGCGGCGTCTGCTCCAAGGTCTGCGGCGCGGGCGCGATCGATTACACCCAAAAGGACGAAGTGATTGAGCGCGAGTACGGCGCGATTGTTGCCGCCACGGGCTTCAACCCCATCGACGTGAAGCCCTTCGGCGAGTACGGCTATGCCGAGTACCCGGACGTGGTCACCTCCCTGGAACTGGAACGCCTGATGAACGCGGCGGGCCCCACGGCGGGCACGCTGTTGCGCCCCTCGGACAAGACCCACCCGCACACGCTGGTGTTTGTACAGTGCGTGGGCTCCCGTTGCGACGCGGAAAACACCAAGGGCAAGACCTACTGCTCCAAGATCTGCTGTATGTACACGGCAAAACACGCCATGCTGGTGCGCGAAAAGTACCCGGATACCGAGGTTTACGTGTTCTACATCGACGTGCGCACCCCCGGCAAGAACTTTGACGAGTTCTATCGCCGCGCGGTGGAGCAATACGGCGTACATTATATTAAAGGCGCCGTCGGCAAAGTGGTGGAGGAAAACGGCAAACTGAAGGTGCAGGCAAGCGACCTGCTCTCCGGTGAGCAACTGCACATCGACGCCGACATGGTGGTGCTTGCCGCCGCCATTGAGCCGGATAAGAGCGCAAGACATCTTGCCACCATGCTGACTGCCAGCATGGATACCAACGATTTCTTCACGGAGGCGCACCCGAAACTGCGCCCGGTGGAAAGCCCCACGGCGGGCATCTTCCTCTCCGGCGTGTGCCAGGGACCCAAAGACATTCCGGAGACCGTGTCGCAGGCTTCCGCCTGCGCCGCCAAGGTCATCGGGCTTCTCGCCAAGGATCACTTGGTGGGCAACCCCTGCGTGGCGCACTCGGACGAGATGCTTTGCAACGGCTGTTCCTCCTGTGAAAAGGTCTGCCCTTACGGGGCGATCAGTTACTCCGACAAGGAGTTCCGCGGACCCAACCGCACCACGCTGATCCGGCGTGTGGCAAGCGTCAACGAGGCGGTGTGCCAGGGCTGTGGCGCCTGCACGGTCGCCTGCCCCTCCGGCGCGATGGATTTGAAGGGCTTCTCCAATAAACAGATCATGGCGGAGGTAGACGCGATATGCAAGTAAACGAAACCGGATATAAACCGAAAATCGTGGCGTTCTGCTGCAACTGGTGTTCCTATGCCGGCGGGGACCTGGCGGGCTCCTCCCGTCTTTCCTACCCCGCAGAGGTCAAGGTCATCCGGGTGCCCTGCTCCTGCCGCGTGAACCCGATGTTTGTACTGCGGGCATTTCAGCGCGGGGCGGACGGCGTAATCATCGCCGGTTGCCACCCCGGGGACTGCCACTACACCAGCGGCAACTACTTTGCGCGCCGCCGGATGGCACTGCTGTTCTCGATGCTGAATTACCTCGGCATTGAAAAAGAGCGCACCCGCGTGGAGTGGATTTCCGCCGCGGAGGGCGCCAAATTCTCCAAAACCATGAACGAATTCTGCGAAACCGTTGCCGCGCTGGGCGAGAACAAGAGACTGGAGGACTTACGATGCAAGAAGTAATGGAAAAACGCGCCGTGGAACTCCTCGAAGCCGGCACGGTAGACCGTGTGCTCGGCTGGGCGGCAGGCGAGTTTGCGTATGATATGACCCCGGCGGTGTTCCGCACCCCCGAGGAAGTGAAGGCACGCTTTGTCTACAACGATTTCTGCGGGGCAAACCTGTCGAAATACTTAATCAAAGAATGCAAAGCGGGGGGCAGGATCGCGGTCTTTCTCAAGCCGTGCGATACGTACAGTTTCAACGAACTGCTGAGCGAACACCGCATCAAGCGTGAGATGGTGTACGTGATCGGCATCGAGTGCTACGGCAAAGCCGATGTGGAAAAACTGACGGCAATGGGGCTTTCCGGCATCACGGGCATCGTGATGAAAAACGGGGAGTACACCGTGGAGACCGTGTACGGCAACAAGACCGTCAAAGCCGCGGACGTCACCGCCGACCGTTGCCTTGCCTGCAAGAGCAAGAAACACGTGGTGTATGATGAGCTGATCGGTGAGGACGGCGAGTGGGTAGAGGACTGCAACCGCTTTGATACGGTGGAAAAACTGGAGGCAATGACTCCGGACGAGAGATACGCGTTCTGGCAGAACGAACTTTCGCGCTGCATCCGCTGCAACGCCTGCCGCAACGTATGTCCCGCCTGCACCTGCGAGCAGTGCGTGTTCGACAACCCGCATTCCGGCGTGGCGCAGAAGGCGGCGGTCAACTCTTTTGAGGAGAGCATGTTCCATATCATCCGCGCGTTCCATGTGGCGGGCAGATGTACCGACTGCGGCGAGTGCTCCCGCGTGTGCCCGCAACACATTCCGCTTCACCTGCTCAACCGCAAGTTTATCCTGGATATCAACCGTTTCTACGGGGACTATCAGGCGGGCGCGGACACCGAGACCAAGCCGCCGCTTGGCACTTATCGGCAAAACGACATTGAACCCGGCGCCGCTGTGGGAGGTGGAAAACAATGAAATTTCTGAACAAAGAAACGCTTTCCGCCTTTTTCGCGAAAATCGCGGAAAAAGAGGCGCTGTACCTGCCGCAAAAGCAGGAGAACGGCAAAGCCGCTTATAAAGAGTGGCGCGAGGGCGCGGAATACGCGCGCAACCTCAACACCGTGCGCTCCGCAAAGGACTTTTTCTTCCCCCAGACCGAAAACCTGATGGATTTCAAAATGGAAGGGAAGAACATCACGATAGAGGACACGAGAAAAGAATGTGAGGATTTTGTGCTGTTCGGCGTGCGCGCCTGCGACGCACGGAGTTTTGATATTCTCGACAGCGTGTACCTTGCAAACCCCGTGGATACCTATTATCAGAACCGCCGGTCGCACGGCACCGTCATTACCGTTGCCTGCACGCGCCCCGGCGAGAGCTGTTTTTGCCACGTGTTCGGCATTGACGCCACAGACCCCGCGGGCGATGTGACCGCGTGGGAGACCGGGGAAGGGTTCTTTTTCCGGGCGAACACCGAAAAGGGCGAGGCTCTGCTTGCCGCCGCGGGCGATCTGCTTTCCGAAAAGGACGCCGCCGCCGTGGAGGAACAGCGCGCCGCCGTGAAAGCGGTTCAGGCGAAAATGCCGCTGGCAACGCTCACCGCCGAGGGCTTCGGCGGGGGGCTGACCAAAGAACTTTTTGACCGCCCGGAGTGGAAAACGCTTTCCGAGGCGTGCCTCGGGTGCGGCAGTTGCACGTTCCATTGCCCCACCTGCCAGTGCTACGACATCCGGGATTTTGACACCGGGCACGGAATCAAGCGCTTCCGGTGCTGGGATTCCTGTATGTATTCCGATTTCACGAAGATGTCCGCGGGTCAGCCCCGCCCCACGCAGTTGGAGCGGTTCCGCCAGCGCTTTATGCACAAACTGGTCTACTATCCCGAAAACAACGGCGGGGTGTTCGGTTGTGTGGGTTGCGGGCGGTGCCTGATCGGGTGCCCGATCTCGATGAACATCGTCAAAGTGATGAAAACGTTGGGGGGGAAGAGTCATGAATAACGAGACATTGATTCCTGTGGTCTGTAAGGTCATTGACATCCGGCAGGATACTCCCGATGTGAAAACCTTCCGCGTGGTCACGCCCGACGGCAAAAAACCGTTTGACCACCGCCCCGGGCAGTGCGCCATGCTTTCGGTGCCCGGCATCAGCGAAGCGATGATTTCCATTACCTCCTCGCCGACCAACAGGGAGTATATGGAGTTCAGCGTCAAGAAATGCGGGTGCCTGACCGAATGGCTGCACGCGATGGAAGTGGGGCAGTGCATCACGGTGAGAGGCCCTTACGGGCGCCCCTTCCCTGTGGATGACGAGCTTGCCGGCAAAGATCTGCTGTTTGTGGCGGGCGGTATCGGCCTCGCGCCCTTGCGCTCCGTCATCAATTACGTGCGGGATAACCGCGAGAAATACGGCACCGTGGACATCGTGTACGGCTCCCGCTCCAAGGACGACCTGGTGGACTACCGCGAAATCGTGGAGGAATGGGAAAAGACCGAAGATTTTCACGTGCACCTGACCATTGACCGCGAGCAGGAGGGCTGGGACGGCCACGTCGGCTTTGTTCCGGCATACCTCAAGGAGCTCGGCTTCGATACAAACAAAACGGCGCTGCTTTGCGGACCTCCGATCATGATCAAATTCTGCTTAGCATCGCTGATTGAAATGGGCTTCTCGAAAGAACAGGTCTACACCACGCTGGAGCTGCGCATGAAGTGCGGCATCGGCAAGTGCGGCCGCTGCAACATCGGCTCCAAATACGTCTGCAAGGACGGCCCGGTGTTCCGCTGCGACGAGATCGACGAGCTGCCGAACGAGTATTAAGAAAGGGGTTGGCGTAACATGGAAAATATGGTAAACGTATATTTTTTCGGTAAGAAGTACAGCGTCCCCGCAGACCTCACGATTATGACCGCTATGGAATATGCCGGTTATACGCTGAAAAGAGGCTGCGGCTGCCGTCACGGTTTCTGCGGCGCCTGCGCAACTATCTACCGCATTAAGGGTGTGAACGAGCTGAAGACCTGCCTTGCCTGCCAGACACAGGTGCAGGAGGGCATGTATGTTGCAAGCATTCCGTTCTTCCCCACAGACAAGCGTACTTATGACATCAACGAGATCAAGCCGAACCAGCAGATCATGATGGAGCTTTATCCGGAAATTTACAGCTGCATCGGCTGCAACGCCTGCACAAAGGCCTGCACGCAGAACCTGAACGTTATGCAGTACATTGCATACGCACAGCGCGGCGAGCTTGAAAAGTGCGCAGAAGAGTCCTTCGACTGCGTAAGCTGCGGCTGCTGCACCGTCAGATGTCCCGCGGGCATCTCTCACCCGATGGTCGGCCTGCTGGCAAGACGTCTCACCGGCAAGTACATCGAGCCGGAGAGCAAGCACCTGACAAAGCGTGTTGAAGAGATCCACGAGGGTGCATACGACGAGCTGATTGAGCAGATCATGCAGAAGCCGATCACCGAGATGCAGGAGCTCTATAACAACAGAGAGATCGAGAAATAAGGAGGGTATAGCCATGTTTACACCGGAAATGCTTGCCTCTGTCAAAAAAGTAGAGGCAACCAGACAGGAACGCCTGGGCATGGAACCCAGACGTATGACCGCAGAAGAAAAGGATGCCCTTCTGAAGGCGTACCATCCTGATTACAGAGAAGACGGCTTCGATACCATTAAGATCGGCCCGAACAAGGGTGAGAAGGTACCGAAGGAGCTTGGTCACCTGCTGCACTCCAACAGCCGTTTGCTCCATCACCCGATCGATCTGACGAAGATCGATTACGACACCGACGTGCTCATCATCGGCGGCGGCGGCGCAGGTGCTTCCGCAGCTATTGAGGCGG
>URMC01000090.1 GCA_900548735.1 uncultured Eubacteriales bacterium
CACGGCTGTGGTGAACGCGGCGGCAATCTCGGCGGAAACCGTGGGGCGCGCCGCTTCTCCCTGCTTCGGCTTTGCAGTGTGGAAAGGCTGGCGTTTTTCCTCGGTGAAATCATAGTGAAGCGGGGTCTGTGTGCGGGTCAGGGGTTGCGGCTCACACCACTCGTCCTTTGTTGCGGGCAACGTGCCGCCGTTCTCCCCGGCATTCAATGTGCCGGTATTTGCCGTTTTTCCGGCAAGGGTGGGCTTGCCGCCCCGGCTCCCGCGGCTTTTTTCGCCGAGATGCAGTTTTGCCGAAATGCGCTGCCAGAGCCCGCGCGGGGTCAGCCCTACCAGATAAATGCCCACAATTATCAACAGCGGGATGGCAAGCAGGCAGGTGCCCGGCAGGCGCAGGGTAAAGCCCATCCACTCGCCGAGAAATCCGCCCACAACGCCGCCGCCCGTGCGCGCCTTGCCGTTTGCGTACAGCGTGGCGGCGTCCAGCACGCGCACGCCACGCCCGGCTTTGTCCTCAAATACGTGGATAATACCGGAAAGCAACCACAAAAACGCGCCCGAAAGCACCAGCTTGCGCACCAGCAGTCCGGTCTCCACAAAGTGCTTCCACCTCAGTGCCAGCACCACTAAAAAGAGCGGTAGCAGATATGCCGCGGCACCAAGCAGACCGCAAAGCAGATCCGCAAATTTATTGCCGAACGCCCCGGCAGAGTCTCCCATGCCGCAAAGGTCACGCAGAATAAAGCTGACCGCGGCAAACAGCGCCACCCAGAACATGGCATAAGGAATGATCTGATGTACAAACCGATCAGGGTCGCCCACCGGCTTGTACGGTTTCTTCGGCGCGGGGTGGCGCGGGGGCTTTTTCGCCGCCCCGTTTCCGGTGGCTGTGCCCTCGGTTGCGCCGCTCTCGCGGGCGGAACCCGCCGCGGCACTGTCCTTTCCCTTTTCTCTCATATCGGCTCCGTTTTCGGGGTCGCTATGTGTATTCTCCTGCGTGCTCTGCCCCTTCGGGGGAACCGTTTTTCCCGTGCGTGACTCGTCCGCCGCCGGATTTACAAAATCATCGTTTGCTTCAAACCCGCGGATGCTCTCGCGTTTGCCGTCATCCCGCGCGCCGTAGCGCCCCGTGCCGCTGTGTTTTGACACCCGTCGGGGGGTCTTTTCGTTTTCCCGATCCTTTTCTTCGCGCATTGCTGCCATCCTTTCCGTAAAATTCCTGCGCGCCGCCGGGCTTGCCCGGCTGATCGCGGTATATACTAAAATCGGTCGTTTTTCTTTTCTTCCCCGTTTTGCGCATCCGGCACAAAAAAGGGTGATACATATTTTAGTATATCATCTTTTCAATATTCTTGCAAGGACTGCATTTAAGAAATATTTATTTTTTTCTGTCAGGAGGCAACAATGAAATCGTCGGTTCGACAAAATCTTGCCGTCGCCGCCATCGGGCTCGGCGCGGGGCTGCTCAACGGGTTGCTTGGTGCCGGGGGCGGCATCGTGATCGTTGCGGGGCTTTCCCGGATCTTCCGGGGTCGCGGGATCGACCCGCGCTCGGTCTTCGCCAGCGCGATTGCGGTGATGCTCCCCCTCTCCGCCCTTTCCGCAATCCAGTATTTTGCCCACGGGCACTTGGAGGAGGCGCGGGTGGGGCTTCTGTTGCTCCCCGCGGTCGCGGGCGGTGCCACAGGGGCGCTCCTGTTGCGCGTGCTGACGCCGGGGGCTCTTGCCCGCGTTTTTGCCTTTGTCGTGTTGCTTTCGGGCATTTTGCTGATCGTATGATGTGGTGGTCGGTTTTCGCGGCGTTCGGCGTTGCCGTGCTCTCCGGGCTTGGCGTGGGGAGCGCCGGACTGCTGGTAGTCTATATGACGGTGGTGGAAAATCTTCCCCAGCTGACGGCACAGGGGCTGAATCTCGTCTTTTTCCTCTTCTCCTCGGGTGCGGCGCTCCTGGTGCACCTTTCCCGCACGGTGCTGCTGACCGGGGCAATTTTGCTGATGATCCCCGGCGGGATTGCGGGGTCTCTGCTCGGCACCGCGCTGGCGGGGGTGCTGCCGGAGGCGATTCTGCGCAAATTCTTCGGGCTGTTGCTGGTGGTCTCCGGTGTGTCGGGGCTGTTTCGCGGCAGGGCGAAGAAAAAAAGTGCGGCGTGAGGTTTTGAAGAAAATTTCAAAAAGCCCTTTACAAAGAAACCGGAACGTGCTATAATATGCTTTGCATGACGTCTGCTCAGTGGCAGGGCTTCGCCGCGCACCGCGGTATTCACCCGCCTGCCGCCTGGCTGACGCATAGTAAAAGAAAGGTGAAAAAACCATGCTGAAAGACGAAAAGCAAGCCATTATCGAGCAGTACGCCACCCATGAGGGCGACACCGGATCCCCTGAGGTTCAGATCGCGATCCTGACCTATCGCATCAACGCTCTGACCGAGCACCTGAAGGCGAACCACAAGGATCACCACAGCCGCCGCGGTATGCTGAAAATGGTCGGTCACAGAAGAAACCTTCTCGGTTACCTTCAGAAAACCGACATCGAGCGTTACCGTGCCATCATCGAAAAGCTGAATCTGCGCAAGTAATGCCAAAGGGGAGTGGGGAGTGTGTTTCACTCCTCGCTCCCCCCTTTGTTGCGTCCATTCTCTCACGCTGGCGCCCCCCGGCGCTTTGTTTAGCAGTTAAATAAGGGCTTGACCGGTTGAGCCTTTATTTAATTGTTAAACCTGCGTGGGTGAAAATATAAAATCAAGGAGGGACAACATATGTCCGAAAACGCACTGAGTACCCCTATGGTATTCAAAAACTACAAAGTGTTCCGCTATACCCTCGCGGGCAGACCTCTGGTGGTGGAAACCGGTAAAATGGCAGGGCTTGCAAACGGCTCGTGCCTGATTCGCTACGGCGAAACCGCCATTCTCTGCTGTGCCACCGCGTCCGTGCGCCCGCGCGACGGGATCGACTTCCTGCCGCTGTCGGTTGACTATGACGAGAGAATGTACGCCGCGGGCAAAATCCCCGGCGGGTACCTGAAAAGAGAGGGCAAGCCCTCGGAGAAAGCGGTGCTCACCTCCCGTGTGATCGACCGCCCGATCCGCCCCCTGTTCCCGAAGGATCTGCGCAACGACGTGGCGCTGACCCTGACCGTGATGTCGGTTGACCCCGACTGCTCACCCGAAATCACCGCCATGATCGGTGCCTCCATCGCCCTTTCCATCTCGGATATTCCGTGGAACGGTCCGATCGGCGGCGCGCTGGTCGGTCTTGTGGACGGCAAACTGATCATCAACCCCAACGCCGAGGAAAGCAAAAAGAGCGACCTGCAGCTGACGGTTGCCGCCAGTGCTGAGAAGGTGGTTATGATCGAAGCCGGCGCCAACGAGGTGGACGATCAGACGATGTATGACGCCATTATGCTGGCGCACCGCGAAATCAAAGACCTGCTGGTCTTCATCAACGGTATTATCGACGAGATCGGCAAGCCGAAGTTTGAGTATCCCTCCTGCGAGCTGGATCACGACATGTTTGACGAGGTGTTTGCGTTCTGCGAGAAAGACCTGATGAACGCGCTGGACACCGATGACAAGTCGGTACGTGACGCCCGCGTGGCGCCCATCTATGACGCCATCGTGGAGAAATTCTCCGAGAAATATCCGAACCTGCCGGGGCAGATGGAAGAACTGCTTTACAAAATGCAGAAGAAGATCGTGCGCCGCTGGCTGCTGGTGGACAAAAAGCGTGTGGACGGCAGACGCATGGATCAGATCAGACCCCTTGGTGCCGAGGTCGGGCTTCTCCCCCGTGTGCACGGCTCCGGGCTCTTTACCCGCGGGCAGACGCAGGTTCTGACCGCCGCTACGCTCGGCACGCTGGGCGAGGCACAGATGCTGGACGGAATCGACACCGAGACCAGCATACGCTATATGCACCACTACAATATGCCCGGTTTCTCTACCGGTGAGGCAAAATCCACCCGTAGCCCCGGCAGACGTGAGATCGGTCACGGCGCGCTGGCGGAGCGGTCTCTTATCCCGGTGCTTCCCTCCGAAGAGGAATTCCCCTATGCCATCCGTCTGGTTTCCGACGTGGTTTCCTCCAACGGCTCCACTTCTCAGGGCTCCGTTTGCGGCTCCACGCTGGCACTGATGGACGCAGGCGTGCCGATCAAGGCACCCGTTGCCGGTATTTCCTGCGGTCTGATCACCGCAGAAGACGGCTCTTGGGACGTGATGATGGACATCCAGGGCTTGGAGGACTTCTACGGCGACATGGACTTCAAGGTTGCCGGCACCCATAAGGGTATCACCTCCATTCAGATGGATCTGAAAATCGACGGTCTGACCCCTGAAATCATCAAAGCGGCGCTGGCAATGACCCACCGCGGCAGAGACTACATCATCGATGAGGTTCTGCTCAAAGCCATTCCCGCCCCGCGCAAAGAGGTTTCCCGTTACGCGCCCAAGATGACCACCATGAAGATCGACCCCGACAAGATCCGTGAGGTCATCGGCAAGGGCGGCTCCGTGATTCAGAAGATCACTGCCGAATCCGGCGCGAAGATCGATATTGACGATGACGGCACTATCCGCATCGCCGCTATCAACTCCGACAGTGCGGAAGCGGCACGCGCCGCCATCGCCGCCATCGCCTATGACCCGGAGGTGGGTCAGGTGTTCACCGGCAAGGTCACCGGCATCAAGGATTTCGGTTGCTTTGTGGAATATCTGCCCGGCAAGGAGTGCATGGTGCACATCTCCAAGATCGCCAAGACCCGCATTGATAAGGTCGAAGACGTGCTGAAAATGGGCGACATTGTGAAAGTCAAATATATGGGTATTGATCAGAAGAAAGGCCGCATGGAGTTCTCCATTAAGGACGCTTTGGACTGATCTGCCAAACAAAAAAAGAAACCGCCGAGAGGCGGTTTCTTTTTTTGTTTGAAAACGGAAAAAACAGCGCATACTAAGAATGAAAATATCTGATAAGGGGGGAGACGGTGTGAGAAATGACCGGAATGACAAGGCGCTTCTGATCTTTTTTGCGGCGGGGCTTTTGCTGTGCTTCACGCTTGCCGTCTTTTTTCCCGCGCCGCGCTTTTCGGAGCGGGAAAACCGGAATCTTGCGGAAAAGCCGCGCTTTTCCCTGTCGGCGCTGGCAAACGGAACCTGGGAGACGGAAACCGACAACTATCTCACGGAGCGCTTTTGCCTGCGCACCGGTTGCCGCGCCCTGCGCGCCGTCACCGAACTGACCGAGGGAAAGCGGGAGGTCAGCGGCATTATTCTCGGCAGTGACGGCAGTCTTTTGCGGCGCGGCAATGCCAGCCCCCGCACGCTTGCCGCCAATTTAAGCGGTGTGCGCCGGCTTTCGGAGAGCGCGGAAGAGCGCGGCGTTCCGTTTACCGTTGCCGCGGTGCCCCGCGCCGTGGACGTGCGCGCCGACGTACTCCCCGCCCTGTACCTGCCGGAAACCGGACTGTATCAGACGCTTTCCGAAACATTGCCGGGGGCGCTGTCTCTCACGGAGCTGAACGGGAGTGGGGATTTTTACGCCACCGACCACCATCTGACCACGGCAGGCGCCTTTCGCGCGTATCTCGCGCTCTGCCCTTCTCTTGAAATTACCCCCTATACGTACGAAGATTTTGAGGTTACGTGCGTCAGCACAGCATTCGCCGGCACCTCGGACGCGGCGGCTGGCATCCCCGGTGTGCGCCCCGACAAAATAGAACTTTACCGCTTTGCGGGAGACACGGATTTTACCGTGATAAGGGACGGCACCCCCGCCGCTTTTGCCGGTTTTTACGATACCGAAAAACTTGCCCGGCGGGATCAGTACGCCGTGTTTCTCGGCGGAAACGCAGGGGTCACGGAGGTGCGGCAAGGGGAGGGCGACGCCCGCCCGGTGCTATTGCTTTACCGGGATAGTTACGGCAACGCCCTGATCCCCTTTCTCGCGCGCCATTTCCGCATTCTTGCCGTAGACCCGCGCTACACCTCAGCGCCGCTCTCCTCCTTTTTGGACGGCGCTGATCTGACTTTGGTTTTTTGCGGGATGCAGAGCCTTAGTGAAACGGCAATGTTCCGATAAGCGACCTGCGTTTTCCGTCAAAAAGACCGGGGTGCCGCCCCAAA
>URMC01000091.1 GCA_900548735.1 uncultured Eubacteriales bacterium
CCCCCCGATGACGAAAAGTCTCAAAGATTTCGAAATACGCGCGCCAGAGGCGGGTGAGGAGTTCTCCTGTCAGGCTATCCATTGTACCATCAGATTTTTTACCCGCTTTTTTCAGAAATTCGGCTTTCCGGGTTGCTTTCAGGGGGTCGTTGTTCTTGTTGTCGGCAGGGGGTGTGGTGCCGTTGCTGTCACCGGGGTATTCGTGCCGGACGACGGGTCGGAAGGGGTGACGGTGCCGTTATCTTTCGTGGCACACGCGGTCAGCGCGCCCGCCGGCAGGCAGACGCAGAGCAGTAATGCAAAAATTCTTTTCACGGTTTCTCACCCCGGCGCGCACGGCATTGACAAGGCGGCGGTGGAGCAGTACGTGAGAAAATCCGGCGGCGAGGTCATCACCAAAAAAGGGGCAACCTTTTATGCCGTGGCAATTTCGGCGGTACATATCTGCAAATGTATTTTCAGCGGGGTGGATACCGCGCTGACCGTTTCCACCATGATGCATGGGGAATACGGGGTGAGCGACGTATGTCTTTCCACGCTGTCGATGGTGGGCAACCGCGGCGTGAAAACCAGAATGCCCGCAGACCTGACCCCCGCGGAGGAAGAGCTGCTTCGCCACTCGGCAAAGTGCCTGCGCGATGTGATTGATCAGGTGAAGTTCTGACGGAACGAAAAGAACCCCGGCAAGGAGCCCGAAAGCCCCCTTGCCGGGGTTTTGCTATGCGTTTTCCCTTTGCCGCTGCGCCCCCCTTCCGGAGGGCTTGCCCGGCTCAGAGCAGGAACATTACCTTTCCCTGCACTTTTGCGGGGTCGTGATAAAGAGCAAACGCTTCGTCCGCTTTTTCCAGCGGGAAGCGGCGGTAGATCAGCGCTTCGTCAAATTTCAGTTGCCCTGTGGCAAAATAATGTGCCACCAGTTCCCACTCCTTTCCGGGGAAAGGCGAGGAATAACTCATCCACGAGCCGGTCAGGGTGAATTCTTTACGGTTCATACACTCCCACAGGCTGGGGGTGAAGGTCATCTCCCGGTGAGGCGTGCCGATACAGCAGAAGTGCGCTTTATTGGCGGCAAGTTCAAAGCCCATCCGGATGGTGATGGGGTTGCCTGCGGTCTCAAAAACGTAATCAAAGCCCGAGCCATCGGTCAGCGCCTTGGCTTTCTCCATAAAATCGGGATCTTTGGTATCAATCGTTTCGTCAGCGCCCAGCCGCTTTGCCAGGGCGAGGCGCTCCTCCACAATATCAAACACCGTTACGCTTCTGGCGCCGAAAATTTTTGCCCATTGCGCGGCGAAAAGCCCGATGGTGCCGCCGCCCAGCACCGCCACATTGCCGCCGCCCTGATAGTTGTTGCAGAAAAGGCCGTGCAGGGAGACGGTTGCCGGTTCAAACATCGCGGCAACTTCAAACGGGATGGCGGGGTCAAACCGGACGGCATTTGCCTCCGGCAGGACAACGTATTCGGCAAACGCGCCCGCGTCATGCGAGCCGATAAAACCGTAATGCCGGCAGAGCGAATAGTTGCCGCGCCGGCAGTCCGCGCACTTCATACAGGGCAACAGCGGCGCGCCGGAAACCCGGTCGCCGACCTTGACTTTTGTAACGCCCTCGCCGACTTCGGTCACTTCCCCCGAAAACTCATGCCCGAGGATAATCGGGTAGTAGTGGGCGCCGCCGGAGAGTACGCGCGGGATGTCCGAGCCGCAGATGCCGACCGCACGGACGCGCACTTTGACGCACCCGGGGCGGATTTCGGGCTCCGGCACCTCGGTGTAACGGATATCTTCGTTTGCAAACAATACTGCCGCTTTCATTTCGCCACCGCCTTCCCCGCGCAACCGCACACTGCCATGCGCTCTTTTACCAATTCCGTTACTTTCTTCATACCAAGCGCGCCGTACTTTTTGGGGTCGTAGACCGCAGGGTCTGCCAGCACTTCCCTCACGCCCTCGGTGTACGCCACGCGCAATTCGGTGGCAAAATTGACTTTGCAGATGCCCTCCCGCACGCAATCGCGAATGCTCCGGTCACTCAGCCCCGACGCGCCGTGCAGAACCAACGGCAAGGAAAGCCCCGCCGCGTCCAGCGCCCGGCGGATTTCGGCAAGCCGTGCCACGTCCAGCACCGGGGTGCCGTGATAGAACCCGTGCGCCGTGCCGATTGCCACCGCCAAGGAGTCCACGCCGGTTTCCCGCACAAAGCGGACGGCGTCTGCGGGGTCGGTGTAGCCGCTGCCGGCACCGCCGTCCAGGTCGTCCTCTTTCCCGCCGACCTTGCCGAGTTCCGCCTCCACGGGGATGTTTTTGGCGTGCGCCGTTTCCGCCACGCGGCGGGAGAGCGCGATATTCTCCTCAAACCCCTCGTGTGAGCCGTCGATCATGACCGAGGAATAGCCTGCGGCAATGGCGTCACGCGCCAGTTCAAAAGAGGAACCGTGATCCAGGTGGAGCGCAATCGGCACGCTTGCCCGTTCTGCCAGCGCGCGAACGTTGGCGGAGTACAGCGTAAGCCCCGCATAACGCACCGTGGAGGGCGTGGTCTGAATCAGCACCGGCGCGCCGAGTTCCTCTGCCGCGGCAACGATTGCCATTGCCATTTCCATGTTTTCGGCATTGAAAGCGCCTACGGCGTATCCGCCGCGCTGTGCGTCAAGCAACATCTGTTTGGTAGTGCAGTACATCTTTTTCTCCTTGTATTTCCGTATTTCCGCCCCGATTCCGCAAGGCAAAGCGCACCCCGCGGTAACGCCTGCGCAAGGGTTTTCTCCGCATATCCGGCGGCAGAGCGCGCCGCCCGCCGCCCGGCTTCGCGGTCGGTTTTTGCAGACCTCTTGACAGACGCGGGGGCGCGCCTGTATCATACCGTTAAGGGGGGGTGCCGTCACTTTTGAGCATACAATAATTTTCAGAATTTTGCAAGAGATGTTTGTAAAATTGAAAAATTCTCAAAAATTCTCACGAAAAAATGAGAAAGCGACGGAACGTGCCGCCGGGCGCAAACCCCTGTAAGGACAAATTTACAGAAAAAAAGGTAAAAGAAATGGAACACCCGATTGTAGAGATTCAGATAAAAAACTATGGCACGATGAAAGCCGAACTGTACCCCGAAATGGCACCCCTCACGGTCGCCAATTTTGTGGCGCTGGCGGAAAAGAACTTTTTTGACGGGCTGATCTTCCACCGCGTGATCAAGGGCTTTATGTTGCAGGGCGGCGGATATGACGAGAACATGCAGGAGCGGGACGCCGGTGCCATCCGCGGGGAGTTTGCCGCCAACGGTTTCGGGCAGAATACCCTTCGCCACAAGCGCGGGGTGCTTTCCATGGCGCGCACCGGTGACCCAAACTCCGCCTCCTCTCAGTTTTTCGTGATGCATGCGGACGCCCCGCACCTGGACGGGCAGTACGCAGGCTTTGGTAAGGTGATTGAGGGTGAGGATGTGATCGACAAAATTGCCAACGTCAGGACCGGCAATTACGGCTGGTACATGCAGGACGTGCCGACCGAGCCTGTGGTGATTGAAACAGTAAAAGTGATCGAAAACGCATAAAATTGGAATTTTAAAACGGATATTCTTTTGAAATTGGAATATTCATTGTAAAAACAAGAATATTCATTCCGTAAAATGGAATACGGACAACGCCGCCGCAAGGGAAAAGCACCTCCCGCGGCGGTCTCTTTTTTGACGAAATTGTGAAAACGCCCTTGACAGATTCTTCACAAAATGTTATGCTAAAAGCGAAAACCGAAAGGAGGTTTTACATCATGCAAACTGCTTCTGAATATCGCCGCCGCGCACGCGAAGCGCTGGAGGGCAACATTTTCGGCAACACCTGGCTGTTTATGGTGCTGGTGGTGCTGGTCACCGGTGCGATCCTCGGCGTGTCGGGCGTCATTTTCATCGGTCCCCTGCTGCTCATCGGTCCCATTTCCATCGGGATCTGCTCTTACACCCTTCATGTGGTGCGCAACACCGAAAAGAAAAACAAGATCGACCCGCTGCTTGACGGGTTCCGCGGTTCGGTGGGCAACAGCATCCTGGTTGGGCTTCTTGCCACGATATTTACCGCCCTGTGGTCGTTGCTGTTTATCATCCCCGGTATCGTGAAAGCGATTGCTTACTCGCAGTGCTACTTCATCGCGCTGGAGCATCCGGAGTATGATGCCAACACCAGCATTACCGAGAGCCGCAAGATGATGAACGGGCACAAATGGGAGTATTTCTGCCTGCAGTTCAGCTTCATCGGTTGGATGATTGTCGGTTCGTTCTGCCTTGGCGTGGGTACGCTGTGGGTGAGCGCGTATATGAACGCCGCCAACGCCGCGTTCTACGAGGATCTGAAAAACCAGCCCGTAGTAGCCTGAAAATCCGATTGAAAAAACCGCGGAAATCCGCGGTTTTTTCGTTGATACGGTGCGCCGGCTGTGCTATAATCGGGGTGCTTTGATTTCCGGAGAAAAGGAATGGCGGAAAAGCCCTGTTCTGCGCCGAAAATGCGGAAAAAAGGGGGAGCCGCCAAGGGATTTGCAATGTATTCGTTTTTATTGGCGTTGATCTATCTTGCTTTTATCAGTCTCGGTCTGCCGGATGCCCTGCTGGGGGCGGCCTGGCCGGTGATGCACTCGGAGTTTGGCGTGAGCGTATCCTATATGGGAATGATCTCCATCATCATTTCCATGGCGCGGGAAATATCCTCCGAAAGCGTTAAAACATTGGAAAACTCCAGCCCGCTGCCCCAGTTCATTTCCTCCGGGACGGTTTTGTTTTTCTCCAAGTGATTCTGCGAGACGGGCAGATATTTGCGCAATCTTTGCAATCTTGCAATGGCGACATACGGATTTTCGACGCATAGCACGCCGCCGACGCAGCCGCCGGAGCAGGCGTTGAGCTCGATGAAATCCAGTTCGCGGATCCGTTCGTCTTCCAGTTCCTCCAATACGCGGATCACATTGTCGATGCCGTCCGCCGCCAGGTATTTTTCATTCAGCAGCGCGGCGGATTCGCCGCCGGAGGTCGCCCAGCTGACACCGATAATGCCGGAATTTGAGAGCGATTCGAGATCTTTTGGCGTGAGCTTATCCATGCGGCTTGAAAGCTGCGGGAAAATTTCGCTGATGGCGATGGCGCCGTCTACCTCCGACTTTTCGATGCCGATGGGCATGCGAATATCCGTAACCTTTGCGGGACACGGCGTGATGAAAAAGCAGCCGATCTGCTCTTTCGGCAGGCCCGTTTTCTGCATGGCCTGCTGCTTTGCAATCCTTGCCGCAGTCTCCATGGGTGACAAAAGCGGCAGAACGTGGTCGCAGAGATCCGGGAAGCGGACGCGGATTAAACGCACGACAGCCGGGCAAGCCGAGCTGATGACGGGGCGCTGCAAGGTGCCGGCATCCATCAGACGGCGGGTAGCCTCGCTGACAAGCTCTGCCGCGCCGGAGACCTCCATGACGTCATCGAATCCAAGCTTTTTAAGGCCGGATAAAACATAATCCTGATCGTCCAAATTATTAAACTGCCCATAAAGAGACGGTGCGGGCAGCGCGATTTTATATGTAAACTTTTCCAGCATGGAAAGGTGGTCATGCTTTGCACGCTTTGCGTGGTGCGGGCAGATGCGGATGCACTCTCCGCAATCGATACAGCGCTCGCTCATGATGACCGCTTTGCCGCTGCGCACGCGAATGGCTTCCGTTGGGCAGCGCTTGATGCAGTTTGTGCAGCCTACGCACTTGCTTTCATCGAGCGTGACCGAGTGGAAAAAAATACCCAATCTAACGCGCCTCCTCCATTATCCTATGCAGAGCCTACGATTTTTCGCTCTGCGCGTAAACAACCATTTTGAGCGTGGTGCCCTGCCCCACGACCGAATCAATCGTCATTTCATCGGAATACTTCTTCATGTTCGGCAGGCCCATGCCGGCGCCAAAACCAAGCGACCGCACGTTATCCGGTGCGGTGGACCAGCCCT
>URMC01000092.1 GCA_900548735.1 uncultured Eubacteriales bacterium
ACACACCAGCCGCCGTAGGCAACCGCGTCGTCAAAATCGCGGTGCGCTAAAATGTCGTTCTCGGAAAGCACATAGTCGCCCATCAGCCGCCGGCTCTCGCGCGTGCCGGGCAGCGCCCCCACCCATTCCAGCGCGTAGTTTTCGGCATGGTGCTCATGCACGCCCTCGTTGGAGTTTTTGATGTGATCCCACAGCCCATAGCAGTATGCCATCAGGTCGTCGCGGATGGTTTCGTAGTCCGGGATGATGTCATCCCCCTCGCCCATCAGCTCCAGCCACCAGTAGCCGTAGTCAATGCAGGCGGAGCTGGTCATCGAGGTGCGGCGGTATTCCTCCGGGTCAGGGGAATCGCTGCAATCAATTTTCTCCCGCATTTCCAGGCAGTGAATCCGCTTTTTCAGCTGCTCTTCGGTCAGTTTTTTGGCAAATTTCGGCGGGGTAAAGGGCACCGGATGCCCCACATCTTTCGCCCGCAACAGAATCGTGTTGCCCATGCGGTCGTTGTTCGCCTCTTTCGGTGCGTGCGGCTCTCCCGTTTCGCTTGCCGCTTCACTGCCCATGCGGAAGTCCGCCCCCGCAAAATACCCCAGCGTGCCGTTGCCGGTGGCGTCCACAAACAGGGGCGCCGTCAGGCAGAAGCGCATTTCCGTGGTTTCCTGAAAGCAGAAAATTGCCTTGATCTCATCGTTTTCGGTCTCTGCGTCCACCATGGCGGTGTTGAGGAAAAGCGTGAGATTTTTCTCCGCTTTTGCCGCGTCAAACAGCACCATATCCCACACGGAATAGCAGAAATTCTCGTTGCGCGCCTTGTTTTCCAGCATCAGCTCATACAAAAGCCCGCCCTCGGCATAGTCCGGCTGTTTGAGGCTCTGATCCGCGCCGGAAATGTGAATGCGAATTTCGCTGGAGGCGTTGCCCCCCAGCACCGGGCGTGCGTGCACCAGCGCGGTGTTCGCGCCTTCTCTTGCTGCCGCCAGCGCGGCGCAAAGCCCCGCCATGCCCCCGCCGACCACAATCACGTTAAACTTCTGCTCTTTGTAACGTTTGTTTTTGTCCATAGGGACCTCCTTATGGGGAATTTCCATACACTGGATTCATTATAAAACAAAATCTGCGGCAATGCAACCCCGCAAAAAAAGGAGGGCGCGGCTGCGCCCTCCCGGGGTTTGGATTGTGTGGCGCAAAGGGCAGTCAGTCTTTGCGACAGCGGTCACGGAATGTTGAAATATCCGACGGCATAAACCGCGGGGTGCCCGGTATACCCGAACGATTGCGTATGCAGCACGCGGTATTCACCGGGGAGCTGTTCTTCCGCCGGGAAATTGCTTGAGTATGAGAATTGCCGGAACGAACCTATATAAAAATCTATATCGTCATGTCTGAACTCTCCCGATGAATACGATGGGATTAGTTTCCATTCTCCGTTTTCTCTGAACTGAATCAGAACAATTCCGTTTTCTATGCATGTGTTACTACCCTTGTTCTTTATCACAAAGTTCAAACGTCCGTTTTCTTTGTCCAATTCAAAATCAGTCAGATAAACGGTGGCTTCTACCCATAACCCGTCACGAAAAACCTCTTCGGATTTTGTGGCTTCCCGGATGTCGGCTTCGGTCGCTTCCCATTCCGCCTTTTCGGCATGGTAAACGGAGGAGACGTGATGGCAAAAGCATACGGCGGCAATGGCGGTTGCCAGAAGCAGAACCGAGAGAATGAGAATGATTACACGTTCTTTCGTCAGTTTCATACAAAACTCCTTCCCTGTTACGTCGGGGCGTAAGCGATGAAAAACCGGAACATCTGCCCTGTAATGTGTACCCCTTCATTAAAACTTGTGTAACCGGCTGTATGTATAGCAACGGCAGACCATTTCCCTTCGTGATACCGGAAAAGGGGAGCGCCGCTTTGCCCCTGCAACGAATCCATTTTGTAACGGGTCACATAGTTATAGTTTGCTGCGTTCGTGCCGAAACAGCCGAGCGCACCTGTTTCCTGCCATTGATAATACCACTTTTCTTTGTGTTTCTCGGATCCGGGATAGCCGCAAAGGGTGGCGGTAATACCCTCCAGAGTTGCACTTGGGATATATTGATAACCAAAATACCCCGTGGAGTTCCCGATTGGTTTTGTGAAACGGATCAGCGCCCAGTCGGCGAGATCATAAAAGCGGTAAATGTGGGAATTCCTTCGCTTTCATTGCAAAAATCACAATAAGAATATCCAAATAAGATTGCGGAATACGGCATGACAGTGACATCGGGGACTTTTGTAAAAGTTTCGCCGTCAATGACAGTGTTTGTAGAATATTCCTCGTCTTTTGAGAGAGAAGCGGTCTGCGGAAACCAGCCGGGGACGGAAAGAATCTGATCGTTCTCGGAAAGCACATTTCCGAAAACGCCCAGATAGCGCGTGGTGCCCTCACTTAAATCATATGCAATTCCAACGGCGCCAGCGGGAGAGTTTGTTTCCACAAGGGAAAAAGGAGCGGTTTCAATGACGCTTGAGGCAGATCAATCAGCGGAAATGTTCAGTGCGGAAGCGGATACGGGAAGCAGGAAGCAAAGCAGCAGGGACAGCATCGTGCAGACAAGTTTTTTCTCCTTTCTTTTTTGAGGAAAGCTTCCTCTACTGCCAGTATATCATATCTGGTAAGCCACTGTCAAGGGGAGAAAATGCGGAGCAGGGGGGGCGTGCCGGGGCAAGAAAAAGGCTTTGAAAACGCCCTGTGCGGGCTTTTAGCCCCCTGAAAATCTGTACTCCACAAAAAAGGAGGGCGCGGCGCGCCCTCCCGGAGGATTTTCATTTTACATAGTCATTTTGAACCAGCAACTGGTTGAGGAGCTTGGAGAACATCGAGAGGTGATGCATGGGTCTGCCGGGGAAGTAGCTTTCGATGTAATCCAGGTAGTCGTTTGCGGTGTTCATCAGCATCCCGACTAGGTAAGTCTCGCCGTAGCCGGTGTAATCCGGGATCTCCCAGTTGGTTGCCTCAAAGTAGAGGTAGGGCACACCCGCCTCGGCAAACGCCGCGTGGTCGCTCCAGTCGCCGGTGGAGGGGGAGGCGTAGCTCGGCACGCCGGATTTCTGATCATCCGGGGAGAGGTTATCCCACGTCCAGGGATTGGATTTGAAGGAAAGCCCCATCTTGTTGGCGATTGCCATCGCGTTGTCGTAAGCGCCCGTCTGGTTGACGGTCTTGGTGGCGTTATCCTGTACGCCGCCGTAGAGGTAGCAATAGTCACCGCAAACCAGAGAGTCCATATTGATCATATACAGGGTATTGGCGATTTCGGTTTCACTCATGCTCTCGGCATACGCGCCGGAGCCGTAGCAACCGTATTCCTCCGCGGTGAAGAACACGAATTTCAGCGTGTACTCGGTCTCAATATTGAGGAATTTCTGTGCGGTGGTCAGCCCCAGCGCGATACCCGAGCCGTTGTCACCGGTGCCGGTGCCGTCATAGTGCATCCCGATAATAATCTGCTTGTCGGTTTTGCCGGGTTTGGTGACAATGATGTTTTCGCTGACGATGGTGGCTTTGATGTAATTGCCGTTTTCGTCCTCCTGATACTTCCAGCCTGCTCTGCTGTAGAACTTCCCGTCCGTGGAGAAGGATTTTGCCGCTTTCAGCGGGTTGGTTTTGGAGACGTATTTGGCAAACGAAACATCCTGATAGGAGATGTCCGCTTCTTTGTATCCTGCCTTCAAAAGTTCACTGACAATCCACTTTTTGGCAAGCTTGTAGTTCTCCCCGTCGATGCTGTCGCGGTCGGAGAGCATTTTGTCAATGTAGACCAGCTTTTCGTAAGCCTCGACCGCATAGTCGGTAAAGGTGCCGTCACTCTCGGTCAGTTTGGCTTGCGCGATGTACAGCTCATATTTCGTGTTGGTCAGGTCGCTGTTCAGCGCTTCCGCCTGCTCGGCAAGGGCGTCAATCGTGGTTTGCAGTTCCGCCTGCTTTTCCAGCAGTTTGGCAATCTCTTCTGCGTCGGTGCTCTCATTCAGTTTGGCCTGCACCGTCTCCAACTGGGTTTTGGCGTCATTCATTTTGTTTTCTACCGCTTCCAGCTCCGCTTTGGTGTCGGTCAGGGTCCCGGTCAGGCTTTCGATCTTCTCTAAAAGGGTGTTGACGGTTTTTTGCAGTTCCTCCTGCTGTTGCAGTAGCTTGGCGTTTTCGTCATCCTTGGCGTTGCTGTTGCAGCCTACGGCGCCAAACAGAATGCATACGGCGGCAGCTCCCGAAATCAGTGCTTTGAAAAAGGGTTTCATTTTCGTTCTCCTTTGTGTTGGTTGATGAGCCTATTATACGCATATTTATTCGGTTTGTCAAGGAGTTTTATGTATTTTTATGCAAAATAACGCAAGTTTGTTGAATAAATATAATTTCAAATTCGACAAAGGGAAGCGGCTTTGTGCAAAACACACAGGCGCGGCGATTCCGGTGACAAAAGGGGAAAAGTGAAATTGGCTTTGCCCTTGAAAAGCGGCGGGGCGCGTGGTATAATAATACAAAAGGCAGACAGGGGATGTCTGCCCGGAAAGGGGAAGTATGAACTCTCTTCGGGAATTATATAAAATCGGAAAAGGACCGTCCAGCTCTCATACGATAGGACCCGAACGCATTGCCGAATACACGCTACGCCGTTTCGGCGCGCGGCGGTACACGGTGGAGCTGTTCGGGTCTTTGGCGATGACCGGGAAGGGGCACGGAACCGACCGGGTGTTGCGCGAGGTGCTGGGGGAGGAGACGGAGATTCTGTTCAACACCACGGAAACGAATCTGCCGCACCCGAATTTTCTGCGCATTTACGCCACGGAAAACGGGGAGCGGCGGGAGCTGCTTTCCGCCACCAGCATCGGGGGCGGGAGCGTGATCGTGGACGGCGAAGTGCCGAATGACGGCGGCGAGGTGTACCCGGAGCGCAACTTTGCCGAGATCCGCCGTTTCTGCGAAAAAGAGGGGCTGGATCTGCCGGGTTATGTGCGGCACTATGAGCCGGATGTCTTTTTGCACCTGGAAACGGTGTGGAACACCATGCGTGAGTGCGTGGTGCGCGGCTTGCGCCGCGGCGGCGTATTGCCGGGCGGGTTGGAACTTGCCCGCAAAGCGCGGGCGCTGTATGGAGAAAACACGAAATTTGAGCCGGCAATCATGCACGAAAACCGTCGTATTTCGGCATACGCCCTGGCAGTGGCGGAGGAGAACGCCGACAACGGCGTGGTGGTCACGGCGCCGACCTGCGGCTCCGCCGGGATTGTGCCCGCGGTGCTGTATTATATGTATCACGACTGCGGCGTGGGCAAAGGGGAAATCCTTGATGCGCTTGCCGTGGCGGGCGTAATCGGCAATGTGGTGAAGCAGAACGCTTCCATCAGCGGCGCGGAGTGCGGCTGTCAGGCGGAGGTGGGGGCCGCCTGCTCCATGGCGGCGGCAGCGCTGGCACAACTGTACGAATTGGGGATTGCGGGTGTGGAATGTTCCGCCGAGATTGCGTTGGAGCACAACTTAGGATTGACCTGCGACCCGGTGCTGGGGCTGGTGCAGATTCCGTGTATTGAGCGCAACGCCATGGGCGGGATTAAAGCGTTTAACGCCGTGATGCTTTCCAAATCGCTGGAAAACAAGCACAAAGTGTCGTTTGACCAGATTGTGGAAGTGATGTACCGTACGGGCAAGGATATGAATTCCGGCTATCGGGAAACCGCCACCGGCGGTCTTGCCAAAATTTACGGCGCGGGGGAGTGAACGTGGGGGCGGCACCTGCGCCGCCTGCGGCGGGGGCACCTGCGGTGCGGCTTGCAGGCTGGTGCGCTACTTTGGGCGTACACACCCAAGGTTCGGCGGCAGTCGCCGAAAAGTTTTTGCGGCGCGCCTGCGGCGGGGCTTTCAGGCTGACGCGTTACTTTGGGTGC
>URMC01000093.1 GCA_900548735.1 uncultured Eubacteriales bacterium
GCCTTGCGGCGGCGCTGGAACAAAAAAACTATGCAGTGATCCAAGAGGTACTTGCCCTGTCTTTTTCCGCGCGGGTACGCGGCGGAAAGCGCCCGCCCATGAGCGTGGAACTCTCCCGCGCGGCGGAAGCGGAGTCGGCATTTCGCAAGGCATTTGGCGCTTTTTGCAACACGTATGCCGTCTTTTCGGAAAAAGAGGTGGAGGAAAGCGCCTTTCGCACCGCCGCCCTGCTACGCCTGATTCACACGGCACTGACCCGCTATCACACGGCGTTTTCCGAGTGGAAAACCCAGCGCGAGCTGTGCGAATTCGGCGACATCACTCACGCCGCCTATCACTTGCTGGTAGGGGCGGATGGCGCCCCTTCTGACACGGCGCGCGCGGTTGCCGCGGAATATGACGCCATTTACATTGACGAATATCAGGATGTCAATGCCCTGCAGGACGCGACCTTTGCGGCAATCTCCACCCCGCGCAACCGCTTTATGGTAGGGGACATCAAGCAAAGCATCTACCGCTTCCGTGGCTCGGAGCCTGCCGTGTTTGCAGGCTATCGCAAGGCTTTCCCCGAATATGTGCCGGGCAAGGACGGCGATAGCGGCTCCGTTATCATGTCCGAGTGCTTTCGCTGTGACAAGCCGATCATTGATTTTACCAACACGGTATTCCGCTTTCTTTTTTCCCGCCATGCAAAGCGTATCGGTTACACCCCCGCGGATGATCTGAATTTTGCCAAATCCACCGAGGGGCGCGCGCCCGACTACACCCCCCCGCCCTGTGAGGTCTTTTGCATCACCTCCGACACGGAAAAGGAGGAAACGGGCGAGGAGGAGACCGAGCGCGAAAATCCGGAAATCCGGCTGATTGTGCGGGAAATCCAGCGCCTTCTGAGCGGAGAAACCAAAGCGGACGGCACAAAGATTACCCCTGCCGATATCGCGGTACTGATCCGCAGCGGTGCGCTCTCGGCGCCCCTGACCGCGGCGCTGGAAGCCGCGGGCATTCCGGTCAACAACACGTTTAAGAAAAACCTGTTTGAAAACCCGGAGGTGCTGTGCGTTTACAGCCTGCTTGCCGTGATTGACAACCCGTTGCGTGACATTTATCTCGCCGCCACGCTCCGCTCCCCCTTCTTTGACTTTACGCTCCCGGATCTGGTGAATATCCGGGCGGGGGCAGGCGATTCTTTTTCGCTGTATGAAGCAGTCTGCGCCGTGGCAGAAGGCTCCGCCGCCCTTGCCGGAAAATGCCGTACCTTTTTGGATAAGCTGAACCGCTGGCGCGCGCTTGCCGTCAGATTACCGGTGGATAAACTGCTGCGTGAGCTTTACCGGGAGACCTCGGTGCTCTCCTTTGCCGGCGACGCCGCACACCGCACCAATCTGGAGCGGCTGTACGAATATGCCCGCAGTTTTGAGGCAAACGGGTTTCAGGGGCTTTACCGTTTCATCCGGTTTATGGATGAAATGATGAAAAACGGCGCCGAAATCGACGAAGGAGAAAGCGGAGGGGACGCAGTCAGCGTGCTGACTATCCACCACTCCAAGGGGCTGGAATTTCCCGTTTGCTTTGTGGCAGGCACCGGCAGTGCGTTTTCAGGCAAGGATCTGGTTCCCTCGTTTCTTACCGACGCGGCGCTTGGCTGTGCCATCACCTTACCGGATGCGGGTCCCATTTCCCGTTGCAATACCTTCTGGCGGCGCTGTGTGGCAGGTGAGCTTGCCACCCTTGCCCGCGAGGAGGAAATGCGCGTGCTTTACGTGGCACTGACAAGGGCGCGGGAGCGGCTGATCGTAACCGGTAAAAGCCGCAAAAAACCGGAAAATCTGGAAAAGGAAATCGCCTTTGCCGCCGACCCCGTGGCAGGATTTTTTGCCACTGCGGGCAACTCTTTCCTCGCCTGGATTCTTACCGCACTGGAGGCGGACGGCACCGGCACACATACCAATCTGCATTATCTGAAGGACAGCGATATCCCCGAAATTCAGGTATCGGAGCCGATGGCAACACAGCCGGCGGAATCTGCCGGGGTCAGCGAGGAGGAACTGCGGGAGCGGCTTCACTTCCGCTATCCGTATGAATATCTGTCAAAACTGCCCGCAAAACTCTCCGTCTCCCGCCTGACCCCGCAGATTCTGGACGTGTTTGATACCGATGGGGCGCCTTCCCCTGCGGAATTGCTCTCCCCCGATGCGGAACAGCTGTTACGCAGTTTTGACCGCCCCTTTGCGCCGGAGCCGGGAGACAATGCCCCCACGGCGGCAGAGCGCGGCACCGCCACGCATGAATTTTTGCAATTCTGCGATCTGGCAAAGGCAAGGGCGGATGTGAACGCTGAGCTGGAGCGACTGATCGCACTGGGATTCCTGCCCGAAACCGCACGGGTGGCGGTGAGGAAGGACGAGCTTGCCGCATTTTTTGAAAGCGGTTTTTACAATCGGCTGGCAGGGGCAAGAAACGTGTGGCGGGAAACCCGCTTCAACATCTTTCTCCCCGCGCGGGAATTTACGGCGGACGCGGCATTTGCCGCGGCGTTGGGCGAAGAGAAACTGCTGGTACAGGGCGTAATCGACCTGTTTTTTGAGGACACGGACGGAAAGCTGATTCTGTGTGACTACAAGACCGACCGGCTCTCGCCGTATGAACTGACCCACCCCGCGGCGGCGGCAAAAACGCTGTTTGACCGCCACCGGCAACAGCTTTCCTACTACCGGAAAGCGATTTTACAGATCACGGGGCGCGCGCCGGATAAAATTTTGATCTATTCCCTGCCCGCGGGCACGGCATTTGCCGACCCGGACAGTAAAACGGAGGTATAAAATGAAAGAAATACGGTGCCCGAAATGCGGTGAATATTTTGCCATTGACGAATCCGGCTATGCGGAAATTGCCCGCGAAGTACGGGACGCGGAGTTTCATACCGCGCTTGCCGAGCGGGTGAGGAGTATCGAAAAGGAAAACAAGCAGGCAACCGAGCTGGCACTGAGCGAAGCACGCGCCCAAAAAGACGGGGAAATTGCCGCTCTGCGCGAGGAAAATGCCAAATTGAAGGAACGCACCCAAGCGGGCGAGACCGAAAAAAAGCTGGCGGTGGAAACGGCGCTCTCCGAGAGCAGACAGGAAATCGAAAAACTGCGCGCCGAGCTTGCCGCCAAGGACGGCGAAGCAGCACTTGCCCAAAAAACAGCGGAGCTGGAGAAAAAAGAAGCGCTCAGCGGCTGTGAGCGTCAGATTGACGAGTTGAATCACCGCCTGAGCGAAGCCGAAAAGGACCGGGAGCTGAGCGAAAAGAATCTGCGGGAAGGCTTTGAATTACAGCTGCGCAGTAAGGATGAGACGATACAGTTTTACAAAGACCTCAAAGCCCGACTTTCCACCAAAATGGTGGGCGAAACGCTGGAGCAACATTGCGAAACCGAGTTTAACCGCCTGCGGGCAACCGGGTTTCAGAACGCGTATTTTGAAAAGGACAATGATGCCCGCACCGGCAGCAAAGGTGACTACATTTACCGCGAGAAAACCGAGGACGGCGCGGAATTGATTTCCATTATGTTTGAGATGAAAAACGAGACCGAAACCAACGGCACCAAGCACAAAAACGAGGACTTTTTCAAGGAACTGGACAAGGACCGCAACGAGAAAAACTGCGAATATGCAGTGCTGGTGACGCTCCTGGAGCCGGACAGCGAGCTTTACAACACCGGCATTGTGGACGTTTCGCACCGATACCCGAAAATGTATGTCATCCGCCCGCAGTTTTTCATCCCGCTCATTACCCTTTTGCGCAATGCGGCGCGACGCGCGGAGAACTACCGGAAGCAACTGGTGGAAGCACGGGCACAGAATGTGGACATCACGCATTTTGAGGATGATATGAACGACTTCAAGGAGAAGTTTGCCCGCAACTTCCGGCTGGCGAGCGAGCGGTTTCAAAATGCGATTGAGGAAATCGACAAATCCATCCAACACCTGCAAAAAATCAAAGAGAACCTGCTGAATTCCGAAAACAATCTGCGCCTTGCCAACAACAAGGCGGAAGCGCTGACCATCAAGAAACTGACCGCGCACAACCCCACCATGGCGGCAAAGTTTGCGGAGTTGAAAAAGGGCGAAAACGAATAACGGTATGGCACTAATTTAAAAAAGCCCTCGGCAGAATTTCTGCCGAGGTGCTTTTTCGGTTGAGATTATTTCCCGGAAACGGCGTCTTCTTCCGTGGCTTTCGGGATGGTGGGCAGGATCCCGTCCAGCCCGAACATACGCCAGATGGATTCCAGCGTGCCGGAAAGAGTGGGCGACAGGCGCTCCATATCCGCTTTGAACTGCTCTTTCTGCGGCTCCAGAATATCCGCCGTCAGCGAAAAGCGGGTGCCGTCCACCGCAAAAAAGTTGATATACTCCGGTGTTTCCGGCGCTTTGGCGCCTACGGTCGCTTCGATGGAAAGCCCGCAGGGGAACTCCTCTTCCCCGATTTTCACACGGTCCGCCGACAGCGCCCAATGCTTGCCGGAAAGGGAGAACGCCCCCTCTACGGTGCGGGTTACGTCGCCTCTTATAATCGTCAGCGAGTAGTTTTCGGTTTTACGATCCCACGAAAGCGCGCCGCTCGCCGTATTGGTTTCGCCAAGCGCCGTCCGACAGGAGAGCTCATAATTCATCGAAAAAGTTTTTCTGTTTTTCTCGATTCCGGTCAGCGTCAGTTTCCGGGTCACAGCCGCGGCGGTAACCGAGAGTGTTGCCGCGTCCTTTGCCGACACGTCAAACGCAAACTCCCATACAGCCGTCCCCTCCCGGTAAAGCCCGACGGAGAGTTTTTCCGCCTTGCGGGTCAGGTTTCGCACCGTGGCATTGACGCCGACGGTGAAAGCGGGGGCAAGATCAATGGCGGTACAGAGCTTTTCCAGCTCCGTATCGTTGGTGAGAAAATACTCCACCTTGTGCGTATAGGTGTCACTCACCTCCCGGTTGAGGGCGGAGAGCATTTCGTCATAATTCTTTGCCCATTCCCGCAGTTTGCGGCAGAATTTACGGTTGTTGACCAACTGGTTGCGGGTATCCCGCAGTGCCCCGGAAACCGCGCCGTTATCCGCCGTGACCTCCATATAAATTCTACCGTCCTTGCGGTAATACACCGTATTGGCACGTGCTTCCAGCGCGGCAAGAAACAGATTCAGCGTGTCGTCCGCGGTGCTTTTCATCTCTCCCGCCGCGGCATACAGAGCAAAAAAGGAACTGACAAAACTGCGGATATCCCCTGCCGTTCCGTCGTTCACATCAGGGTCGGCATACGGCGTGCCGCTGTTGTTGCGGAAAATGGAAGCGGCAATATCCTTTTCCAGCGTGTCAAACGGGATGCCGTACACGGAGGAACCAAGGAACGCCGTGGAGCGGAAGACAAACTCCTTTTCGTTCAGAAAACACGCACCGTCATAGGTCTTATCGCCCAGCGTGACGGAACCGACGGCACTGAGACTGTCTGCGTTGGGGGAGAAATAGAACGTGCCCTCCGCGGCGGAAATACCGTTTTCCGCCCCGCTAAACGCAAAGGAAAGCGAGCCGCCGTCCACGGTGTCGGCAAGCACCTGCATGATCTGCCCTACGGTGCTGTCATCCAGCGTGCGCTCCGTCGCCTTTTTCAGATACCGTAACGGATGGCGCACGGAGGTGCAGGACGCCATAGGCGTCACAAAAAGCGAAATCAACAGCAACAGCGCAACCAACAGCAGCAGAAAAAGCAGGTTTGGAAGCCCACCGAAACCGACGCCGACGCGATGAATCCTGCGGATTTGACGGATTGGGCAGTGCTGAAATC
>URMC01000094.1 GCA_900548735.1 uncultured Eubacteriales bacterium
GGGACCTGCCGGGGCAGGCGGACATTGATTCCTCGCTTCTTTACTACTGCCGGGAGATCAAACGCCGGCACACGGTGTTGCTTTCGGGCGAGTGCTCGGATGAAATTTTCGGCGGGTACCCGTGGTTCTACCGCCCGGAAATGCTGGAGCATGAGTTTTTCCCGTGGTTGCATGACCCCACCGGGCGTATCCGCCTTTTCGACCCGCAACTGGTGCGCCCGAAGGAGGGGTTGCAGTACCTGCGGGAGGTTTCTGCCGCCGCCAAAGAGGGGTGCCCGGTGCTGGAAGGTGAGAGCGGGGAGGATCGCCGCGCACGGATTGCCACATGGCTTTCCACCAGGCTTTTCATGACCAATCTGCTCTCCCGCAAGGACCGGATGAGCATGTACAGCGCCGTGGAGGTGCGCGTGCCCTTTGCCGATCACCGGATTATCGAATACGTGTTCAATGTGCCGTGGTCGATCAAATTTGAGGGCGGAGTGGAAAAAGCCCTGTTACGCCGCGCAATGGAGGGGGTATTGCCGGATTATATTCTGCATCGCAAAAAAAGCCCGTACCCCAAGACCCACAACCCGGAATACGAGCAGGCGGTGCGCAAAATGCTGGCAGAACGGCTGGGCAAAAAAGATTCTTTCCTTTCCGCGGCGCTGGATCGCCGGCGGCTGTCGGCACTGCTTGACGGGGCGGACGAAACCTGGTTCGGTCAGTTGATGGCGCGCCCGCAACTGCTGGCGTGGCTCTGCCAGTTGGATACCTTTTTTGAAGAATATCACGTCACGCTGGTATAACCGCCGCCTGCGGTCCCTGCACCACCTGCGGTGGAGCTTTCAGGCTGACGCTGTGCTTTCGGCGAGTGCACTCAACTGACTCTGAAAGCCCCACCGCAGGCGGCGCACCCAACTTTTGCAGGGGCATCCGGAATGCACGAAAAAAAGGGGAAACTCATTTTGAGTTTCCCCCTTCCTTTTGTTCAGGTTTTGTTTTGCGGATAAATCGTAACGCTGGGGTCGTTGAGCAAAACCCGCCCGAGATCGTTGAAAATCTTGGTGGTGCGGGCACGCTCCATGTAAAACTCGCCCTTGCCGTTCAGCGTCATAAATGACTGTCGGTTGGCATAGTGGTAAAACCGATACGTTCTCGTAATCGTTTTTCCGTCTGCGTTGAAGCGCATGGTGATGATGATATCCGCGCCATCGTCGCCGCTCTCCCGATAAGCGTTCATCTGTTCTTCGCTCAGCGCCTGCGCATAGCCGCTCAGGGACGAATAAATCAGAGTCTGATAGAACTGGCGGAAAGGCGTGGTGTCCGTCAGCTCCACGCGCGCGTTTTCCGACCCGCGCAGATATTCGGCAATCACCCGCAGTTTGCTGGTATCAATCATCCCGTTGCTGCTTTCCTCTTTGGAGGACGCCGAATTATCCAACAGGAATCTGGCAAAAGTCACATCGGTCAGCCCTTCGGCAGTGCCGGTTTTGCCGGAAATCGTAATCTCCTCGCAAAAGCCGATGTTCCCTGAGAAGATGTCCGCCGAGATCCACTCAAAGGACGACCATTCCAAAAATTCCAGATCCGACCGGCTGACCTCTACCACCATATCGTAAATCTCGGCAAAGAGATAGTAGGTGCCATACTCGGTCATCGGGCTGATCCACACGATCTGATCGTATTTGGAAGTCACGTTCTGAGAAGAATTGCGGCTTTCGTTGTACGTAAACTCCAGTACATATGCCACGCCGTATTTTTCCGCAAAGGTCGCCTCGTCCAACGGTACGTCCGGGCGGTTGATCTGCACGGTACGCAGGGGGGACATCAGCTGCAGGTTCTGCAGGCAGTCGTCCGCATGGTAGGAGTTGACCGCATAACCCGAAAGGTCCCCCTGTGCCACATACGGGATGTTGGCATAAAAGGTGCCGCGGCGGGTTTCAATCGGCTCATAGGAAAACTTGATGATCTGATCCAGCCGCCCGCCGCTGGAAACGAAATCCTCCGGCACGCGGGAAAGCGTAAAGTTGGTCACATCAAAATAAGAGGTGGCGTTCATCGGCACCACGCCGAGCGGGGTTACAAAATCCTCCATGGTGCCAAGCAGGGTCGCGGCAAAGGTGGAGTTATTTTCCGATGCCTCGATCTCCTTCATCACATACACCGAATCACGCCCCACATAGCGCACGTAATAACCGGCGCCCGAGGTGATCTCGTTGCCGATCAGTACCTTGTGGGTGGTGCCGTCCTTCGCGGTGATGATAAAATATTTTTTCCCGTCCTCCGGGTTGTCCGGCAAGCCGTACTCGGCGTATCCGTTTGCGGCAAAGCCATAGGCAACATCGGGATTGGAAAGATCCAGCCGCGCCAGCGTGGAGGTATATCCCGTCAGCGTGACCAGTGTGGCAAACATCCCGGAATTATACGCAATCCCGGGGTAGCCCTCCAGAATAAAGGTATCGTTGCCATCCCGGACGAAAGCAAAGGAATCCTTGTCATTGACTACCCGGATGGAGGCAATTTCCGAGCGCTCCAGCTTGGGGTAAATCAGCACCTTGTATGCGCCGTTATAGTAGTCGTAATACAACTTTACGCAGACTACGCTAGCCACCATGGCAATCACGGTATATTTGCCGGAAGCGGAGTCTACCCGAAGGATCGTGTTGGCGGCGGTAACGTAGTTTCCGTCCTCGTCCACAGAGCATTTGTTGCCGTGCTCATCCAACAGCACGTACACGCCGCCCTTGAATTTAATCTGGTACTTTGTGCCGTCAAAATCCTTGTACACCGTGCGCGAGGTCAACAGCCATACGATGAGAAATGCCACGGCGAGCAGAACGACCACACCAAGCCCGATAAATACCGACAGGCGTCTTCGGTAGAGTGCGGAGCGTCTTTTCGCCCGCACGGGTGGCTTTTTTTGTTCCGTCATGCGTATTTTCTCCTTATGATCACAAAGGTTCCCGCAAGGAAGATTATCGTGGCAGGCACCACGGTCAGCACAATGGTGTATTGGTTGGCGGCTTTGGAAGTGATACTGTCAATTTCGGTATCCGTGAAGTATTTGCAATCCAGCGTGACCGAAATGACCGCACGCCCCAGCACGTTGCAGGCGTAGGTCACCACCGCGTGGTTACCGTAGCCGCTGTTGTTCAGCGCGGAAGCGGAAGCAAACTGCGTGGAAGCAACCGCCATCACATAAGCATACGTGGTATCGCCGGAAGCAGGGCTTTTCGTTTCACAGGTCACCTTCATATACGAAAACGCCTGCTCATTGCCAAGTTCCGAGGCTTTGGCAACCGTTTTGCCGCCTGCCTCCGCTACGGCGCCGGAGGTGGAAAGGAACACGTCATAACTGTCACGCAGGATCCCGTTTTTGAAGTAGGTGCAGCTCCATACGTCCTTATCTTCGTCGTAAATCTCCTCGTACGCGTCGGGGTTCACCAGTGCGGTCGCCTGCGGAAAGAGCACCGGCTTCGGGTGCTCTGCGCGGCGCAACTGCGCGGTGATGGAGGCACCCAGCCCCCCGGTGGTGTAAGTCCCCTTTACGTTATAACCGCCGGCGCTGAGCGACGCGTCGGTATCCTTGATCAGATACGGTGTCTCGCCCGAGCGGGCGATTTTGATGCCCCACTCATTGAGAAAATCCTCAAAGTTGGGCAAAACCGGGGTTTTGTAGTCCACAAACACCATCAATGCGTTGTTGTTGTCAAGATACCGATCCAGTTTTTCCAGCTCCGACACGGTAGAGTACTCGTTTTTCACCTGAAAATCACTCTGGGGGTTGAACACCAGCACCAGCCGGCAGTCCGCGGGGATATCGTCCTTCGTCAGGTCGATCTGGCGTACCGTGTAGCCGGTTTCGTACAGTACGTTCAGGATAGTGCTGTCCGCGGTCAGGGAGTCGGATTCTCCGTGATTGTAGGTCACGCACACCACGGGGGATTCGGCTCTCGTCACGGCAAGAATACCGGAGATCAGGCGTTGCTCCCCGTTGTAGCCGATGATGTTCTGCCCTGCGGAATCATAAGTGTAAAGCGCGGAAAGGGTATACACGCGGGATTCGGTACCGCTGGTGATAATCACGCTTTGCGAATTGATGTCCTGCCCCGAGGTCTCCTTGTATTTCAGCACCTCGGAGGGGTTGGTGTACACATCCACGTATTTCACATGGATGTTATCATACCGTTTGACCAACTCCAGCACGGTATAAAGCGCATAGCGCTGGCTGGTGTTGGCTTCCAGCACATCCTTGTCTGAGCAGAAGATAAAGGTCACATCCGGGCTGTGCCGCAGGTAATAATAATTGGAAACGTCACTCACGCCGGGGGTCAGACCCGTGACCTCGCGGTAGTCGGTCACGTTCTGGTTTTCCACATCGCGCAGTGCCTCATAATAGGTGGCGCCCTCCTGTGCGATGGCACCGCCGGCGCAGGGCGTGTAGATGTTGAGATAGTTGTCGTCCAACAGCTTGACCGCCTCGTCCGAGAGGGTGTACACCTGCTCGGAGGTCATGTCAATATACCACACAAACTTGCGGGAAAGCGCGGTGAAAATGGCATTGAACAGGATGACCGCCGCAATGATGATAATGGTAAACGCCAGCGAAACACTGCCGTAACGGAATTTTTTGCTGTGGAAAATATTCATACCGGCACCTCCTTAACCCCAGCGGCGCTGGTCGTAGACCCGCATCGTGAGGAACAGGAACACCCCGGCGATGGACAGGTAATAGAGCAACGCGGAAAAATCAAACAAACCATAGGCAAACCGGTCAAACCGGCTGAGCACCGAGATCCAGTCCAGAACGGTGCGAAGGAACGTGGAGCCGATGTAGGAGTTGAAAATACCGATCAGCACCATCACCACGATCACGGCAATGGTAATCACCGCCGCGGAAAGCTGGCTCTCGGTCAGAGACGAGATAAACAGTCCCACCGCGATAAACGCCGCACCGATGAGAATCACACCGATCAGGCACCCGACCAGCTGCCCGCCGACCGGACCCACATGCGCCCCGCCGACCGCGCTGCTTGCCTCCACGACCGCGTAGGAAAACAGCGGGAAAAAGTTGATGCAGGAAACCAATACCGTGGCAACAAACAGCGACAGCGCGGCAAGATACTTACCCATCACCATCCCGGCGATGGTGATCGGGGCGGTCAGCAACAGCTGCTCGGTTTTGGTCTTGCGCTCCTCGGAAAACAGACGCATGGTCAGAAGCGGGATCAGCACGATGAAAGAAAAGATCATGTACTGAAAATACGAGGTGGTATCATAACTCGCCCGCTGTAAGGTGGTCATACAGCAGATCAGCGCGCTGGCGGCAAGAAAAATGCCGGTGTACACATACCCGATCGGGGTCGTGAAATAGGCGCGCAGTTCTTTTTTGAAAACAGCAAACATAAACGTCGGTTCGGCAGAGTGCCGAAACTCCTTTCTGATAGCCTGACAGGAGAACTCCTCACCCGGTTCTCGCGGGCGGATTTTCCGTCATGTTCAGGGTAACAGCAGATATCCGAACCCGCCCCAGAGCCGTGGATTTGCGGTTCTTTTCGGATTGTTCTCCTTGCAAGGATAATCCTTGCTGCGTCGTCCGCACCGAAAATCTTCCGAAATCCGCGGCTCTGGGGTCGCAGAATTTCGGGCAGGCAAATTTTCGTTGTCGGCAGGAAGCCGACACAGTTCATATACAGATATGAACAAGGCGGGTGACGAACCGACGGCGGATATTTGCCGCCCGAAATCGGATT
>URMC01000095.1 GCA_900548735.1 uncultured Eubacteriales bacterium
TTCAGAATTGCCGAGATTTTCTTTCGCACATACTATGCTTCATACTTATCTCTTGTTGTTCAATTTTCAAAGACCGTCTTGCCATCGCTTTCTTGCGACAGCTTTTCTAGTATACCACAACGCATCCGCTTTGTCAATAGGTTTTTGCAACTTTTTTGACTTTTTTCTGTTTGCTCTGCGGTATTTCGTGCCTTTCCTCAAGGCTCATATATCCTACCACAGTTGGGGGGAAATGTCAAGCGGTTCTTCCAAATTTCCTCATTTTTAGCAGATCGTGCAGTGGCACTGTCCTATTATCCTGCATTTTTGCGCAAATTATACATAAAGCCAAGAAAAACTTTGCATACTACCCATGAGGTGAAACTATGCTGACGATACTGATCCGCACCGTGATTGTTTATGTCATTCTGCTTTGCATCATGCGCCTGATGGGCAAACGACAGTTAGGAGAGCTTGAAATTTCGGAGCTTGTGACCACGCTCCTGCTTTCGGAAATCGCTTCCCTGCCCATTGAAAACCAATCCATCCCGCTGGTATACGCCATTATTCCGCTGGTGACCATCCTCACCTTCGAGGTAACGCTCTCCATTATCTTGGTCAAGTGTCCGTGCCTGAAAAACCTGGCGTCCGCGCGCCCCAGCGTGCTGATCCGCCACGGAATTCTCGATCAGAAAGAATTGCGGCGCATCCGCATTTCTCTGGACGAGCTGATCAGCGAGGTGCGCCAGTCCGGGCTTTCTTCCCTTGACGAAGTGGACTATGCCATTCTGGAGCAGAACGGAAAAATCTCCATCATCCCGAAGAAAAGCGCGCAGCCGCCGACAGCAAAGGACATGCACCTTGCCCCCGCGGAAAACGGAATCGTGCATACGATAGTAGCGGACGGCAAAATCAACCGCTACAACCTGCAGCTTCTGCAACTTGGCAACGGCTGGGTAGACGAACGCCTGCAGGCGCAGGGGTGGGGGCTGGAGGAAGTCTTTTTCCTCGGAATAGATGACAGCGGAAAGCTGTACTGGATCAAAAAAGGAGCCGAAGAATGAAAACATTTTGGGCGGCGCTGGCGCTGTTTGCGGTTTTGCTTGGCGCGGTAGTGCTGAATTTTTATCATATCAACCATGTGGCGGACGAACTGAACCGAAAGCTGGACGCCCTGCCCGCCTGTGAAGAGGCAGGAGAAGCGCTGGACGAAATGTACCGCTACTGGGAGGGACACAAAAAATGCGCCAGCCTTTCCGTATCCTACGAAGTGCTATATAAAATGGAAGAAAACATGACGGACATGCGAAGCGCCGTGGCAGAAGAGGAAGCAAGCGAGTTTGAAAAAGCCCGCGCGCTGATGCGCATTTCCATCCGACAGATGCGGCGGCTGGAGAAGTTTTCGATTGAAAATATCTTTTAAATAAAAAGCGGGCGGCATCAGCCGTCCGCTTTTTATTTTCAGCCAAGAATCAGCGGGGCACACTCCGCAAGGGAGGAAACCACCGGCGCGCCGGTTGCCGCCAGCCGTTCCCGGCTCTGGTGCCCGGCGGCGACCAGCACACAGTCCGCCCCCACGATTCCGGCGGTTTCGGCATCGTGCGTGGTATCGCCGATCAGCACCGCGCGCACGCCGGGATGCGCCGCACGCCACGCGCGCGCCAGTTCCTGTTTGCCATATGCATGAATGGAATCCGTGCCCCATATCTCGTCAAACCAATCGGCGGCGCCGCGCTCCTTCAGTTGGGCGATCATCATTCCCTTTTCCGAAGCGGAAAGGATCGACTGCGGCACCCCCGTGTTGCGGATGGCAAGGTTGAGCGCACGAACGCCGGGAAAAAGCGGCGCGGTGCGGCATTTTTCATTATAATAAGAGACCCACAGGGGCGCCAGCACAGTTTTGAAATCCTCTTTTTCCAGATCCAGCCCCAGCCGGCGATAATACTCCTCTACCGGGAAGTCAAACACCTCGCGGTACTCCTCCACGCCCCTGATCGGCGGCAGGTCACGCGGGATCAGCATTTCGTTGATGCTGTCGATCCCCACCTGCACGTCGTCAAGAATCGTACCGTTGAAATCCCAGATCACGTGTGTGTATTTCATAAACAAAGCGCGGCGCCCGTGGGCGCCGCGCACTCCTTTTTTATCAGTTGGTCGACTGCACGCCGCTGGTATTCAACCAGTTCTGGTACATCGCGGACGGCGACTGAATCGCCTTCTCGTCGTCGGAAACTGCGGTGTTACGCATCACGGTAAACATGCCGATCAGCACCTCTTGCGTGATCAGATCTCCGTTCGCGTTATAGGCAACATCCGCACCGATGATACCAAGGAAGAAGTCTGCAAGGCTACGGTCACTACCCGAAACCGCCTTGTAATCCGCGAAGAATTTCTCCACGCTCTCAACAGTGGTCATATTGGCATCCATATACGCTTTCACCTTTGCGGAGACCGCGTTTGCCACACGCAACACATCGGTATTCACCGTCATCGCAGGGTCAAAGTACATGCCAAGCGCCGGCTCGGTGGTCGCCTCCAGGTTCTGCTGTTTCTGATACTCCCACTCCTTCACGTTTTCCTTACCCTCCGGATAGGCGATAAACACATTTCCGGTTTTATTGATATCCATATGGTAAGCGTTGTTTTCGGTGGGGGTTACGTAGGAATATTCCTTGCCGTCGGTCTCATCCGTAAAGGTGGTCAGCATATAGTTGACGTTTTCAATGCCGTATTGCAGAAGATTGCGAAGCTCGGAATTGGTGTTGATGTAAGAGATGATTTCCATGGAGCGGGATTCATCCGAGGCATAGGCGCCGATGGCAAACATGGAGCCGTAAATATCCTCGTCCGTGGCACGGGGAGACTCCGCCACCAGCACGGTATAGCCCTCGTTTTCGTATTTTTCCTTCAGTTCATAGCCGCCCTTGACAATCTTGGCGGTTGCCTTCACCGAAGGATCGGTGGTGATAAAGCCGGGGGTTGTTTCATACTCCGTCTTGCGCTTCCAGCGGTTCTGATACTCCTGCTCTTCCAGAATCAGACCGGTTTTCAGCTTATCGCCCCGTTTGGCAGAATTGGAATAGGTTGCGCCGTAAATAGAGAAGAGATCCGGGTGCTGTACTGCCGTACCGCTGGAACCATCCAGAGAATAGTTCCAATAGTGGATCAGACCGAGATCCAGCTTGCCGGTTTCGCTGTACAGCGGCGTTTTGCCCTTCGTCATTTCGTATTTCAGAATCTTATAGAATTCATCGCTGAAAATCGAAGGATTGGCGGTCGTTTTGGCATCATAGCCGTACAGACCGAGCACTTCCGCATCCACCGCAAGGAAAGTATACTCCCCGATGGCATGGTTGTTCGGCATGCCGTAGGTAATGTTTTCATACGGTGCCGCCTCCCGGAAAATATGGTGCACATAATAGGACAACTGCCCGCCGGAATCCGCCATCACGTCGTCCATGGAGGTCAGCCAGTTTTTGTTTGCATACTGGCGATACTTCTCGTAACTGCCGATGAAAAGAATGTCCACCTGATAATCCGGCACAACAGGATATTTCAGCTCCGGAATACCATACTCATTGATATAAGTTTCCTGCACGGTAGTGGACTCGGTCGTGGTGATGACCTCGCCGCGCTTCAGCGCTTCTCTGATTGCTTCCTGAGCGGCTTTTTTTGCCCGCTTTTCTTCCTCTGTCACGCGCTCTTTTTCCACGTACGCAGCTTCCACAGCGCTGTAATACTCCGCCTCGGTCAGATATTTGATATTGAGTTGGGTCTTGAACTTTGCTTTGGTGATCTTGTTGATTGCCTCATTCACTGCCGCCGCCTGCTCCGGGTCCGTCCCCTCCTCGGTGACCAGCCACACATTCAGCGTCGTGGTATAACGCGATGCCTCTTTTGCCGTGTCGTTCAATGCGTCCGATTTTTTGTTGCAGGACACCAGTGCCGGCACCAAAAATGCAAAGCAAAGCAAGAGACATATCAGTTTCTTGTTCATGCGCAAACCTCCTTACCCACACCGGAAAACCGGCGCAAGGGTACTAATACACGGTATATTTTACACCAAAAAGGTGTTTCTGTCAAGCAAAAAATCGGCCGGCTGATTTTCCGCTTTCCCCTCGCGCGGGGTAAATGCGGTCATTTTGCACAAAGCGCCGACGCGCCCTTGCACAAACCTCCCAAAAAGGCTGTGAATTTGTTGCAACGGTGTGCCCCCGTTTTGTGAAAGTTGCCGGGATTTGTAAAAAATGCGTGTAGCGCGTGCGCCGTTTTGCGGCGCACGCGCGGGCGTTTCGGAAAGCGTTTCAGTCAAGAAAACCTTTGAGGTGGCGGGCTCTGCTGGGGTGGCGGAGCTTACGGAGCGCCTTGGATTCGATCTGACGGATCCGTTCTCTTGTGATATCAAACTCCTTGCCGACCTCCTCCAGCGTTCTGGTTCTCCCGTCGTACAGCCCGAAACGGAGCTTGATCACATGCGCCTCGCGGGGGGTCAGGGTATTCAGTTCCCGCTCGATGACCTCACGCAGAATATTGGCGGACGCCGCCTCGGAGGGGGCAGGGGTGTCCTCGTCCGGGATGAAGTCACCGAGGTGGCTGTCCTCCTCCTCGCCGATGGGCGTTTCCAGTGAAACGGGATCCAGAGAGATCTTCATGATTTCCCGCACGCGGTCGGCGGGCAGACCCATTTTTTCACCGATCTCGGCAGGGGTGGCTTCTCTGCCCAGCTCCTGCAGCATCTGCCGCTGATAGCGGGAGACCTTATGAATGGTTTCCACCATATGCACGGGGATACGGATGGTGCGCGCCTGATCCGCGATGGCACGGGTGATCGCCTGGCGGATCCACCAGGTGGCATAGGTAGAGAACTTATAGCCCTTGGTGTAATCAAACTTGTCCACCGCCTTCATCAGTCCAAGGTTCCCCTCCTGAATCAGATCCAGGAAAAACATCCCTTTGCCGACATAGCGTTTGGCGATGCTGACCACCAACCGCAGGTTTGCCTCCACCAGCTCGTTTTTCGCGTCCTCATCTCCCGCCGCCATGCGCTCGGCAAGCACCTTTTCGCGCTCCGGCGTGAGCAGCGGCACCTTGCCGATCTCCTTGAGGTACATACGCACCGGGTCGTCAATGGCAAGCCCTTCCTGCTCCAGCATCCGCTCCATGTTCTCGCCGGCACCGAAGCGCTCCACTTCGCTTTCGATCTCGTTCATTTCGGAGGCGGAAATACCGTCCGGAAGCGATACGCCGTTGTCCTCAAATGCTTCGTAGAGTTTGTCGATCTTGTCGATCCCGTCAATATCATAGTCCATACTCTCAATGGCTTCGTCAAGATCGGTCTGAGAAAGCGCACCCTTTTTGCTCTTCTCAATCAGGTCGTTCATATCGACCTTGGTCTCCTCCGGGTCCTTTTCCTGCTCTGCGGGTTCCGCGGCGACGGTGGCCTCGGTCAGTTCTTCTTTTTCCAGCTCTTTGTCGGTCTTTTTCATATTTATGTTCTCCTTTTGATCAGCCTGACAGGCTATCCGTTTTCCGTATTTTTCTTTGTCTCGGCGCGCCGGCGCGCCAGCATCGCGGCAAAATCGCCTTTTTCTTTTTCCCGCCCCGTAGCATCTTTCAGGGACTGCGCCGCCGCCGAAAGCACCGCCTCGGAGTTGTCGGACAACGCGCGGCGATCCTCCTGCAGGCGTACCAGCCGCCCCATTTCGTCTGGGGTCAGCTTCTCGCCGAGAAGCGAGAAATCAAATCCCGTTTC
>URMC01000096.1 GCA_900548735.1 uncultured Eubacteriales bacterium
GCATATTCGCACGAAAACGCGATGCAGATTATCCGGGAGGAAAAGGATTCCTTTAATCCGCTGGTTTTGGAATGTTTCTTTGAGCTGTCCGACGAGCTGGCGAAACTGTACAAATCCTATTCCGGGGAGGGTGAGAAACAATGAAACGGCGGATTCTGAGGCTGACGGCGCTGATTCTCGCGCTGTTATTGACGGCGGTGCCGCTCTCCTCCTGCCACCCGGCTTCCGATGGAGCGGGGGAAACGGAGCTGCCCGAGATTTTGGTAGGCAGTGATGAGTACGAGCCGTTTTTTTACGCCGGCGAAGGCGACAGTTTTACCGGTTTTGACGTGGAGCTGGCTACCGAGGCGTTCCGGCGCATGGGGTATCGGGCAAAATTTGTCAAGATCAAGTGGACGAGAAAAGACGTGCTTTTGAAAGACGGCACGATAGACTGCCTGTGGGGGTGCTTTTCGATGACCGGGCGGGAGAATAACTACACCTGGGCGGGGCCGTATCTGAACAGCCGACAGGTGGTTGTGGTGCCCGCAGAGAGCGGTATTTACACACTGGCAGACCTTGCGGACAAGCGCGTTGCCGTGCAGGCGACCTCCAAGCCGGACGAGATTTTTTCCGCCGGCACCGACCCGCGCATCCCGAAAATAAAAAACCTCTATTGTTTCCCCACCGACGACAATGTCTTTGCGGCACTGCGCAAAGGATACGTGGACGCCGTTGCCGGGCACGACGCTGCGCTGGAGAACCGAATAAAAGAATATCCGGCGGGTTCCTACCGGATATTGGAGGAGAATCTGCTGAAGGTGCAACTCGGCGTGGCGTTTGCCAAGGGCACACACGAAGAACTGGCGCAAAAACTGACAGCGACCTTTGCGGAACTGATTGCGGATGGTTTTGTGGAGACGCTGTTGGGAAAGTACGGTATGAACGCAGCGGAGTCACTGACGGGGATCAAGGGCTATGGAAAAGAATAACGCAAACAAAACGGTATTGATCGGGCTGTCGGTGGCGCTGGCGGTATTTGGCGTGGTGGCACTTTACCTGATTTATTCCATCTTCACCGTGCACAACAGGGCAGAAGCCAAGGCGGAAATGCAAAAGATGATCGGTTATATCTCGCGCCAGTGCGTCCGGTATGACGATATTTATTCCGAAAGCGAGACCAAAAGCCTGATGGCGATGATCGATAAAATCAATCTGATCCGCCGGGATCTGAGTACCACGCATGAGGAGGACACCGCTGACGCGTTGGCGGAGTACGTGCAGTATCATCGCCTGACCGGGATTATCGTGATGAACACTGCCACCGGCGAAACGACTTATAACTGCGAAGACGGGCTGACCCCGGCGGATTGGCATGAGATTCTGGCACGTTTTTCCACCGCTCTCGGCAATCGGCAAAAATGCTACGCAGAGCGCCTTGCCGGGGCAAACGGATGTTATTATGACTACGTAATGGCGGCATTGCCGGATCGTGACGGCGTGATTTTCGGTTATCTGAAACAGGACGCCAAGACCGCCGTGGGCACCTCTATGTCCGTTTCTACCCTTTTGGAGGATTTTGAGGTTTCCTCCATCAACATCATTGTGACCGACGGCGCCAACATCGTTGCGGCTACTACGCCGGGGCTTACGGGGCAGCCTGTTGGGGGGTGCAGCGTTGTGAAAGCCATCCGCACGGCTCTCGGCACGGCTCCCGGCACGGAGAAAATGGTGCGTTTTACGGATTCCGGCAATAAGTATTATGCCATGCGCGGGCGCACCAAAGGATATTATGTTTATACTTATCTGACCGAAAAAGAGGTCTTTACCGAGCGCAAGCTAGCGCTGGCATATCTGTCGGTGGTGTACGCGCTTCTGATCGGCGCGGTATTTTTGGTGTACAACAGGGCGGTCAGCGCCAAGGAAAAAGAAAGGCGTAAGAGCGAGGAAATCTATATCGCCGAAAGAGAGCGGCTCGCCGGGGAGGCAATGCGCGCCAATGAGGCGAAAACCGACTTTCTGCGTCGTATGAGCCACGACATCCGCACTCCGATCAACGGTATTCAGGGGTTAATCCGGATCGGCAATTATTACGCGGATGACCCGGATAAGCAACGGTATTGTCGTGAAAAGGCGATGGAGACCTCCGGGTATCTGCTGGATCTGGTCAACGATATTCTGGATATGAGCAAGTTGGATTCCGGCGAGATGATGTGGCGGGATGAAAGTTTCAATATGGAGACCCTGCTCTCCGAGGTGGTCTCGATGATGAGTTATCAGGCGGCGGAGCACGGTATTATGCTGCGCTATGAGCCGGGGGAGTTTCTCACCCCGCAGGTATACGGCGGGAAGATGCCTTTCAAACGCATTTGCGTCAACCTGCTGAGCAATGCGGTCAAATATAACAAGAACGGCGGCAGCATCACATTTTCGGCAAGGCAGTTGCCTTTCGGAGAGGACGCGCGCCGCGCCGTATTTGAAATTGTCTGCCGCGATACCGGGATCGGGATGAGCGAGGAGTTTCAGAAACGGATGTATGAGCCGTTTGCCCAGGAGAATGTTTCCTGTAAATCCTCTTACGGCGGCACGGGGCTGGGGCTTGCCATCGTCAAGCGGCTGACAGACCGTATGAGCGGCGAAATCTCGGCGCACAGCGTGCAGGGAGAGGGAACCGAATTTACCCTGAAACTGCCGTTTCTGACCGATACGGCGCCGGCAGATACGGGCGCAACTTCGGCAGATCCCGGCACAAAGGAGCTGGATGGCGTAAAAATTCTGCTGGTGGAAGACAATACCCTGAATACGGAAATTGCGGAATTTATGCTGACCACCGCGGGCGCTACCGTGGTCAAGGCGACCAACGGGGAGGAAGCGGTAAAGATTTTTGCCGCCAGCAAACCCGACACAATCCGCGTGATCCTGATGGATGTAATGATGCCGGTAATGGACGGGCTTCAGGCAACCAGAGCTATCCGCACGCTGAACAGGGCAGATGCGCTCCGCGTGCCGATCATCGCCATGACCGCCAACGCTTATGACGACGATGTGGAGCGGGCATTGGAGGCGGGAATGAATGAGTACATTGCCAAACCGGTGGAAATGCGCAAGCTGATCGACACCGTGAAAAAGGTTCTTTAGCAGATGGGAGAGAGATTGTGAATATCAGAGAGTTTTATAAAGAGATCGGCTCGGACTATAGGGAAGTGGAAAAGCGTTTCGGCGCGGAAGCGCTGGTGACCCGTTTTGTATCCAAATTTACAGGTGACCCCACGTTCGGGCAGCTGGAAGCGGCATTTGCCGCAGGGGATCAGCCGGGGGCGTTCCGTGCGGCGCATACCCTCAAGGGTGTGAGCAGTAATCTCGGCTTCGGCAGGCTGTGGCAGACCTCCTCGGAGCTGACCGAGTATCTGCGCCCCGGCAACGCGCCGGAAGGCGGCAGGGAGCTGTTTGAGGCAGTGCGGGAAGAGTACGGCGCGGTATTGCGGGCGCTGAAGAATCTGACTGTCTGACCGTTTTTTTGCAACGGATTGCGGCGGGCAGGTCTGCCCGCCGCAATCCGTCTCTGTCCGGAAAAGCAAAAAAGCAGGCACATCGTGCCTGCTTTTTTTGTGTTGCCGGAAATCAGTCGGTCACGTAGGGCAGCAGAGCCACCTGACGTGAACGCTTGATTGCGGTGTTCAGCTCGCGCTGGTGCTTTGCGCACGTGCCGGAAATCCGGCGGGGCAGAATCTTGCCGCGCTCGCTGATGAACTTTTTCAGTTTTGCGGTATCCTTGTAGTCGATGAACGCCACCTTATCCGCGCAGAAAATGCAAACCTTTTTTCTCTTGCGGTTCATCGGGCGAGCCGGACGTACAGCGTTTTCAGTTCTATCCATGGTTACGAAATCCTCCTTTTGATTTTTGTGACCTGTCAGAAGGGCAGGTCGTCATCCGTCTTCAGCTCCTCAAAGTTCGGCGCGCTTGCCGCGGGAGTAGAGAAGGACGGTGCGTTATACGCATCGGGCGTATAGCTCTGTGTGCCACCGGCGGGTGACTCGTTCCGGCTGTCCACAAACATGGCGTCATCTACCACGACCTCGGTCGCATAGCGGTTTTCGCCGTTTTTGTCTTGCCATCTGCGGGTCTGAATCGACCCGGTGACGCAGAGTGCGGAACCTTTTTTGAAATACTTGGAAATAAACTCAGCCGTCTGCCGCCAGGCAACCACGCTGATAAAATCAGCGGCTTGTCCGCCCTGGCTTGCGTCGGCGGTTTTGGATTGAAATCTGCGATTGACTGCCAGTGTAAAAGACACAACCGGAAGCCCGCTTGTGGTCTGCTTCAGCTCCGGATCGGCGGTCAGACGGCCGCAGAGAATTACTTTGTTGAGATTCAGACTTGACATATCAAACGCCTCCTCTTCCTTGATTTCTTATTCCGAAACGGTTTCGGTTGCTGCTTCCGCGGCAACTTCTTCCGCGGCAGGAGCTTCTTCGGCTTCCGCTACGGGTGCCTCTTCGGCAACCGGTGCTTCCTCAGCGGGCGCCTCAACTGCCTTTGCAACAGCCTCGTACTCCAGCTTCAGCACCATGGAGCGCATCACGGTCTCGTCAATGTTGAACAGACGCTCCAGCTCCGTGGGGAACGCAGGCTCTGCCTTGAACGTGACCACCGTGTAGTAGCCCTCCGGCTGATCGTTGATCGGGTAAGCAAGACGACGCTTGCCCCAATCGGACACTTCAACGATCTCCGCGTTCTTTGCAATGATGTCGGTAAATTTGGACACCGTTGCTTTTGCCGCTTCTTCGCCGCCCGTTACATCAACGATAAACAGGGTTTCGTAAGAATTGATAACCTTTTCCATATTTTACACCTCCCTATGGACGTTAGACCGCGGACATGAAAATTTACCCGCGGTAAGGAGACGGCGCCCCACCGGTTTGCATGGCGGAATGCCGCATCAATTAAGCATTATACTATATCTTTTTTTGTTTGTCAAGCGGAGTGTGAAAAATTTACAATTATAAAAAATGAAAATAAAACAAAAAAGCTCTTGACAAACGGGGCGCGGCGTGGTATACTCTGTAAAGGATTTTGCTTTACAGGGGCGGAGGAAACGGAATGTTTGTAAAAAATCTGGCGCTTGCCGGGCTTTTTGACCAATATGCCCCTCTGCTGGGTGAGCGGCACCGCACGGTGTTTGACCTTTATTATAATCAGGATCTGTCTCTCGGCGAAATTGCCGAGATGGTCGGCATTTCAAGGCTTCATCATTCAGAGCGTGCAAGCGAAACCGAGCGTGCCGCCGCGCGATTGCTGACACTGGCGGAAAATGACCCGGAGCTTTTTGCCGCGGCAAAGGCTCTTGTGGATGCCACCGGGATGTTGCCCGGGGGCGGCGAATAAAAGAAAGGCGGTATTGAATGTTCCAGAGCTTAAGCGAAAAATTGAGTAACGCCTTTAAGTTTTTCAAAAACAAAGGCAAGCTGACCGAGGCGGACGTAAAAGCCGGGATGCGCGAGATTAAAATGGCGCTATTGGAGGCGGACG
>URMC01000097.1 GCA_900548735.1 uncultured Eubacteriales bacterium
CACCGCAGGCAACCCACTTCGGCACGCGAGGCTCCCTTTGCGGGTCACGGGCGCGCGGGCGCCTTGCCGCAAAGAGGTCGGGGCGTGCGCCTCTACCATTATATCATATGCTTCGGGCATTGATTTGCCCATCTTGTCTTCATCATAACACACGCGCGTGCGTTTGTCAAGCCGCCGAAAGGAAAGGATTACCTATGGACCCGATCATCAACGAAAAAATACCCACCGAGCTCTCCACCGCGGATTTTTATTACGATCTGCCAAAAGACCTGATTGCCCAACACCCGATGGAAAAGCGCGATACCTCGCGCCTGATGGTGCTGGATCGCCGGGCACACACGCTGGAACATAAGCACTTTTTTGATATTGTCGATTATCTGAACGAAAAAGACGTGCTGGTGATCAATGACTCCAAGGTCATTCCGGCGCGGCTTTACGGGCACGTGCAGGGCAGAGACGACGCGGTGCTGGAGCTGTTGCTGCTCCGCCAGCGGGAACTGGACGTGTGGGAGACGCTGGTCAAGCCCGGCAAGCGGGCGCGCGTGGGGTCGGTTTCGGTGTTCGGCGGCGGGATTCTCACCGCCACGGTGACCGGGATTACCGAGGAGGGCAACCGGCTGGTAAAATTTGAATATGACCGCACACGGTATGAGAATATTTATGAAATTCTGCATGAGATCGGTCTGATGCCCCTGCCGCCCTACATCACGGAGCAGTTGCAGGACAATGACCGGTATCAGACGGTATATGCCAGAGAAGAGGGTTCCGCCGCCGCGCCGACGGCGGGACTGCACTTCACCCCGGAACTGCTGGAAAAGATCCGGCAAAAGGGCGTGGCGATTGCCCCGGTGATGCTTCACGTGGGGCTTGGCACGTTCCGCCCGGTCAAAGCGGAGAAAATCGCCGACCACGTGATGCACACCGAGTTTATCACGGTAAAGGAAGAAATTGCCGACCTCATCAACGCGCGCCGCGCCGCGGGCGGGCGCGTGGTGGCGGTGGGCACCACCTCCTGCCGGACGCTGGAAAGCGCGGCGGACGAGAACGGTAGAATTCACCCCGTTTGCGGGGATACGGGCATTTTTATCTACCCCGGCTACCGTTTTCGCGCGGTGGACGCGCTGATCACCAACTTCCACCTGCCCGAAAGCACGCTGTTGATGCTGGTGTCGGCATTTTACGATCGGGAGCATATTATGGAGGCTTACCGCACGGCGGTGGCGGAAAAATACCGCTTCTTCTCCTTCGGCGACGCGATGTTGATCCAATAAGCGGACAATCTGCGTGAGAATAAAACGGTTTCATCTGGCAGAAAATAGAAAAAAGCCGGGGGGCGGAAAGGGGAAAAAGTATGGTTTTGGGAGTAACGGACGTTCTGGCGGATGTGGCGTTTGCGGCATTGGCGCTTTTGGTGGCGGTGCTGGCGATTTATCTGGCGATCCGGTTGTTAGGGAAACTGGCAAAGTTTGTGATTATCTTAGTGTTGATTGTACTGGCGGTGTGGCTGGTGTTTTCGGATAAGAGTTTTTTGCATCAGTATTTTGATTTTCTGCCCATGGTATTTGCGCCGCTTTTTTCCGCCGCGTTTGGATTTAGTGGGGGTATGGTGTGAAAAAAAGCCGGATTTTGGCGGTGGTTGGCCCCACCGCGGGGGGCAAAACCGCCCTTTCGGTGGAATTGGCAAAGCGCGCGGGCGGCGAGGTGATCTCCTGCGATTCCATGCAGATTTACCGCGGAATGAACATTGGCACGGCAAAGCCGACCGAGGAAGAAAAGCAGGGTGTGCCCCATCACCTGTTGGATATTGCCGCACCGGAGGAGGCTTTTTCGGTCTGTGATTACGTCAGCGCCGCCACGGCGGCGGCGGACGACATTCTTTCCCGCGGGAAACTGCCGGTTTTCTGCGGCGGAACGGGACTTTACTTAGACGCGTTTCTGCGCGGCGGCGTGGCGGATTCCCCTGCGGGTGATCCGGCGCTTCGCGCCGCGCTGGCGGAATCCGCGGCGGCAGACGGGGGTGCGGCGCTTTTTGAGGAACTGCGCCGGTGCGACCCCGAGAGTGCGGCGGTGATTCATCCGAACAACCTGCGGCGTGTGATCCGCGCCGTGGAGATTTACCGCCTGGCCGGGGTGCCGAAAAGCGAGTGGGATAGGCGCTCCCGCACGTTCCCGCCCCGCTATGACGCGGTGGTACTGGGGCTTCGCTATGACGACCGGGCGCTGTTACGCGCGCGCATTTCCGCGCGCGTGGACGAGATGCTTGCCGCGGGGCTGGCGGAGGAAACGCGGCGGCTGTGGGAAGCAGGCGTGTTTGAAAAATCCCCCACTGCCGCGGCGGCAATCGGGTACAAGGAGCTGTTGCCGTATCTGCGGGGCGAGTGCACGCTCGCCGCGGCGGCACAAACGCTGAAAACAGCCACCGCGCAGTACGCGAAACGTCAGATGACGTGGTTTGCGGCAAAGGACTACGTGACGTGGATTCCGGCAGATGAGGCGGGAAAGGTGCGCAAATTTGAAGAAATTGTAAATAATGCGGTTGCCGTCTGTCACGCGCGCGGGATTATGATATAATAAAATATCCATTCGCGTATTTCATGGGCGGCGCCTGCGGGAAAGCCGGCACCGCGGCGGGAAAATCCGTCCGGCGGGAAAATCCGTCCGGCGGGAAAATCCGTCCGGCGGGAAAATCCGTCCGGCGGGAAAATCCGTCCGGCGGGAGGGATCTGTCCGATTGTGAGGGAGAACCCGACCGACGGGGAACACCCCCTGCGGGCTTTGCCCGGCAAAGGGCGCGGAGTTGAAGCTTCGGCAACCGATCACGTGCGCGGGAACCCGCGGGAAAGGAGAAAAAATGCCGGAAACCAAGCGAGCGCGGCGCACCCGTGTGCTGCAACTGGTCACTGTGTTTTTTCTGCTGTTTCTGCTGGTGTTTATTCTGGGCACGGAATCCGTTCGTGCCGCGGCAGGTGTGGGGCGGGAGACCGTTCGCACCGAAACGCTGACGCGTGCACTGACAGGCACGGGCACACTGTTTTTTACCGAAACAACGGTTATAAACAATCACAACAACGGTCCTGTGGAGTATGCGGTGAAAAACGGCGGAACGGTGGAACCCGAGGCGCTGTTGGCAAGGGTTTATCGGGATGACACGGGCACCGACGGGCGGGAGCGCGCGGCGGCGCTGTATGAGGAGATTGAACTTCTGGAATCGGCGCTTGCCGGCACCGGGAGTGACGAGAGCTTTGAGCTGAGCTACCTTCGTGCTTACGGAGAGTACACCCGCGCCAAAAGCGCGGGCGACGCCGTAGCGGCGGGGGAAGCGGAGGAAACGCTGCAATATCTTCTGCTTTGCCGCAAGGCGGCGGAGAACGCCGCGGAGCTGGAAGCGCGCGTGGCGGAACTTCGCGCAAAGATTGCCGCGATGTTGCAGTTTGCGGGAGAGCCGGACACGGTGCCTGCCGCGGCAGGCGGGATTTTTTACCGCACGACCGACGGGTATGAATCGGTGCTGACCCCCGATGCCGCCATTGGGCTGACCCCGGCGGGACTGCGGGAGCTGACGGCGGCAAGGGCGGAACTGCCCGTGGGCACGCCGAAACCGATCGGCAAAATCACGGCGACCGGCGGCTTTGCCGTGGCGGTGCCGGCAAGCGCAAACAAGGCGCTGTTTTTCAAAGAGGGCAATACCTATCCCGTTGTTTTTGAGGACGGCGGGGTGCAGATACAGATGACGCTGACTTCCGTGCGCGCAACAACGGACGGAAAAGAGGCACTGCTGGTGTTTACGGCAGATACCGTTCCGCTTTTCGGGGACGCTTTGCGGTTCCGCCGGGTGCGTGTGGAGCTGGAGGAAATCACCGGGCTTTCGGTGCCGGAAGGCGCGATGCGCACGCAGAACAACCGCGAAGGCGTGTTTGTTCTGACCGACGGTTATGCCGCGTGGCGACCGGTGCGGATCCTTTACCGTGCAGACGGGTGCTGTATCGTGGCGCCTGCCGAAAAGGAGCCGACCAAACAGGCACAGCCGGAACTGGCGGCGGGCGACACGGTACTGGTGACCTCCCGCGGGCTGTATGAGGGAAAGGCGATCCCATGAGTGACGTTTCGTATATCGACCGCAATCTGGCGGCGCTAAGAGAAGAACTGGCAGCGGCGACAGGAGATACCCCGCGCGCCGATCTTGCGGGAGAGATTTCCGCGGCGGCAGAGAGCGGTAAGATCACCCCCGGGTGCCCCTTGGTGGTGGTGGCGGTGAAATACGCCCTGCCGGAGGAACTGACAAGGCTCCTGTCCTTAGGTCAGTTGACCGTGGGGGAAAACCGGGTCCAGCAACTGGAGGCGCACTATCCGGCGCTTGTGGCGGCGGGTGCGCATATTCATTTTATCGGCAGATTACAGACCAACAAGGTCAAAAACATCATAGACAAGGTGGAGATGGTTCATTCAGTGGACTCCCTGCATCTGGCAGGGGAGCTGGAGCGCCGCGCGGCGGCGCTACCCCGCGTGATCGACGTGCTGATCGAGATCAACGCGGCAGGGGAGGCGACCAAAAGCGGCGTTGCCGCCGAGGGCGCAGGTGACCTTGCCCGCGCGGTGCTGAAACTCCCCCACCTGCGGCTTTGCGGCTTTATGACGATGGGGCCGCGCATGGAAAGCGAGAGCGCCTACCGCGCGTACTTCCGCTCCGTGAAGGAGTTGGGGGAGCGCATATGGCAGGAGCTGAGGCTGCCCGGGGCGCCGGTGTTTTCCATGGGCATGTCGGAAAGTGCCGCGGCGGCGGCAAAAGAAGGCGCGGACATGATTCGCGTGGGCAGACGGCTGTTTGCCGGCAGACCGGAACCCCCGGCGCCGGAAACATATAAAAGCGAAAAATAAAATTTCACAATAAACAAAACGGAGGACAGAAAAATGAAATTCCCTTTCGGCAAAAAAGCAGAAGAGAACGAGAACACGGAGAACTACCGCAACGACGGGTTTTTCCGCGGTGATGAAGACGAGGACGAGGGCGTGGTAGACGATTTCTACGGCGAGACGAAGAAGGAGCCCGAGGCTCCCGCGGCAAGCAAGCCGGCGGCAGGCACGATGGGCGCAAGCTCCCTGAAGGTGGTCAAGCCCCACGGCATGGCAGACGGTCAAGACGTGGTGGATTACCTGATGCAGGGCTACACCGTGGTGATGAACATTGAGGAGCTGGAACGCGCCGCAACCATCCGCCTGGTGGACTTCCTGATGGGTGCTCTTTATGTGCTTGGCGGCGAACTGAAGCGCGTGACCAAAACGACCCTGGTGCTCTCTCCCCGCAGCGGCGAGCTGAGCATGGACGAGAATAACTAAGTTTTTTCCGCGTAGCCTGACAGGAAATATTCGCACCCGCCTCGGGCAAGTGTATTTCGAAATCTTTGTGACTTTTCGTCATCGGGGGGCAAAGCCCGCCTTCTTCCGAAAAGCCGCAAATCTTCCTGAAATACGCGTGCCGGAGGTCGAAGAGTTCTCGCGG
>URMC01000098.1 GCA_900548735.1 uncultured Eubacteriales bacterium
CCGACCTTGCCAAAACCTATTTTGTAATCTGGACGACCACGATCTGGACCCTGCCGGGCAACCTTGCCATCGCGCTGAACCCCGTAGAGGACTACGTGCTGGCGGCGGCGGACAACGGCGAGACCTACATCGTGGCGGCGGCGCTGGCGGAAAAAACCATGGCGGCGGGGGGCGTTGGCTCCTACCGCGTGCTTGCCACGCTCAAAGGCAAGGAATTTGAATATATGACCGCGGCGCACCCGTTCCTGGACCGGGAGTCGCTTCTGGTCAACGCGGATTATGTCACGATGGACAGCGGCACCGGTTGCGTGCATACCGCGCCGGGCTTTGGCGCGGATGACTATCAGACCTGCCGCCGTTATAATATGGATATTATCGTGCCGGTGGACGACCGCGGCTTCCAGACTGCGGACGCGGGCAAGTTTGCCGGGATGCGCTATGACGCTTCCAACGATGCGATTTTTGCGGATCTGACCGAGAGCGGCGCGCTGTTTGCCGCCGAGAAGATCGAGCATGAGTACCCGCACTGCTGGCGCTGCAAATCGCCGATTATCTTCCGCGCCACGCCGCAGTGGTTCTGCTCCGTGGAGGCGTTCAAGGACGAGGCGGTTGCCGCGTGCGACAAGGTGCAGTGGATCCCCGAATGGGGCGGCGAGCGCATCAAATCCATGGTGCGGGAGCGCGCCGACTGGTGCATTTCGCGCCAGCGCCACTGGGGCTTGCCGATTCCGGTGTTCTACTGTGAGGATTGCAAAAAACCCGTCTGCAATGAAGAGACGATTGACGCGGTGTCGAAGCTCTTCGGCGAAAAGGGCTCCAACGCGTGGTTTGATATGGACGCGGCGGAAATCCTGCCGCAGGGTTTCAAGTGCCCCGAGTGCGGCGGCACGCACTTTACCAAAGAGGGCAATACCCTTGACGGGTGGTTTGACTCCGGCTCCAGCCATTTCAACGTGTTGGAGGGCAGACCCGGTCACAAATTCCCGGCTGACCTGTATCTGGAGGGTGCCGACCAGTACCGCGGGTGGTTCCAATCCTCCCTGCTGACTGCCGTCGGCGCGAAAGGGCAGGGCGCGCCCTACCGCACCGTGCTGACTCACGGCTGGGTTGTGGACGGCGAGGGCAAGGCGATGCACAAGTCGCTCGGCAACTCGGTGGCGCCCGAGGAGATGATCTCCAAATACGGCGCGGATCTCGTGCGGTTGTGGGTCGCTTCCAGCGACTATCAGGTGGACGTGCGCGCCTCGGATGCGATCTTCAGACAGCTGTCCGACGCGTATCGGAAAATCCGCAACACCGCGCGCTTCCTGCTTGCCGACCTGTATGACTTTGACCCGGATGCCGACGCACTGCCGCTCTCGGAGCTGACCGACCTTGACAAATGGGCGGTTGCCGGGATGAACGAACTGGTGCGTGACGCCCGCGCGGCGTATGACGCATACGACTTCCATACCATCTATCACGATGTCAACAACTTCTGCACGGTGGAGCTTTCCAAACTCTATATCGACATCACCAAAGACCGGGTGTATGCCGAGGGGGCTGCTTCCGCCGCGCGGCGCAGTGCGCAGACCGCAATGTACGATATCATTCATACCCTCACGCGCCTGATCGCGCCCCTGCTGGCGTTTACCGCAGAGGAGATCTGGCAGGCAATGCCGCATCGGGCGGGCGATGTGAAGGAAAGCGTGTTCCTCAACGACCTGCCGGCATATGACGAGGCGCTGGCTTTCCCCGAAGTGCGGGGGCGGTACGAAAAGCTGTTCCGCCTGCGTGAGCCGGTGATGAAAGCGCTGGAGCTGGCACGTGCCGAAAAGCAGATCGGCAAATCGCTGGACGCGAAAGTGACGGTATTTGCGCCCGGTGCTGAGGATTTTGCCCTGCTGGACGCCTTCCGCGCCGAACTGCCCACGCTCTTTATCGTTTCCGATGTGACGCTGGTGAACGGGGCAATCCCCGCAGAAGCGCACACCGAGGAGGGCGAGACCATCGGGGTGCTGGTGGGCGCCGCCGAGGGTGAGAAGTGCGACCGGTGCTGGAATTATACCAAAGATGCCTTCCATGACGGAGCCGACGGGTGCCTGTGCCCCCGTTGCCGCCGCGTGCTGGGGCTGTAACATTCCCGATCGGGCGCGGGGTATTTTCCCCGCGCCCGTTTTAAATGGCTTGACAGGAGGTTTTCTGTCGGGTTAAAGAAAGGAGCGTTTTCGATGTGGATGATTGTGATGAGTGCGATCATTGCCGGGGTGATTCTGTTGGATCAGGTCAGCAAGGCGCTGGTGGTGGCTTATCTCTACGAAGGGCAGAAGGTGCTCATTCCGGGGCTGTTGCAGTTCACCTATGTGGAAAACCGGGGGATGGCGTTCGGTCTGCTTTCTGACCACAGGTGGGTGTTTCTGGTGCTTTCCACACTGGGGATTCTTGCCATCGGCTACTACCTTTTCCGCTATGCCAAAACCACGCTGTTCCGCGTGTCGCTTTCCCTGATTGTAGGGGGCGGGATCGGCAATATGATCGACCGCGTGGCGCGCGGATTTGTGGTGGACTTTATCGATTTTTGCGCGTTCCCCAACCTTTGGTCCTGGGTCTTTAACGTGGCGGACGCGGCAGTGACCGTGGGCGGCGTGGTGTTTGCCGTGGGGCTGATTTTTGAGGTTGTTGCCGAATACCAAAACAAAGAAAAAACCCCCGCCGTAACGAAAAACGGGGGAGAGGGTGACGCCCCGCCCGACGGGCAGGAGAAAAGCGATGACCAAAAATCCTGAACGGACGGATGGGATGGCGCCCGTAGCGCCGACGGCGCCGCGCGCCACGGCGGAAGCAACCGTTCCGGCAGAGGCGGCGGGGACAAGACTTGACGCGTACCTTTCCGCGGCGTTCGGCTTTTCCCGCGCGGAAGCGGAGCGGTTGTTGGAGGGCGGAAACGTGGAAATCACCCCCGGCAAGCCGAAAAAAAACTACCGCCTTGCGGGCGGTGAGCGCGTGAGGGTCGCCGTGCCGGAACCGGAAGAAATCGAAGCCGAGCCGGAGAATATCCCGCTGGATATTGTCTATGAGGACGCGGACGTGGCGGTGATCAACAAACCTGCCGGTATGGTGGTGCACCCCGCGGCGGGCAACCCCACGGGCACGTTGGTCAACGCCCTTTTGTATCATTGCAAGGACTCGCTTTCCGGCGTGGGCGGGGCGTTGCGCCCCGGCATCGTGCACCGGATCGACAAAGACACCAGCGGGCTGTTGGTGGTGGCAAAAAACGATGCGGCGCACCGCGCGCTTGCCGCCCAACTGGAAACGCACACCGTGCGCCGCGTGTATGATGCGATCGTACTGGGGAATCTGAAAGCGGACAGCGGCACGGTAGACGCGCCGGTGGGCAGGCACCCGACCGACCGCAAGAAAATGGCGGTGCTCCGCACGCCGGGCGCGGGGAAGCGCGCCGTTACGCACTATGAAGTGGCGGAGCGTTTCGGGCGCTTTACCTACATCCGTTGCCGGTTGGAGACCGGGCGCACGCACCAGATCCGCGTGCATATGGCAAGTCTCGGGCACCCCCTGCTCGGCGACCCCGTGTACGGCGGGGACGGCACGAAGTTTGAGGCGCGGCACAAAACGCTTTTCACGGGGCAATGTCTGCACGCGGGCGAGCTTTCGTTCCTGCACCCCGCCACCGGTAAAGAGGTCACGTTTTATGCCCCTTTGCCGGAGAATTTTGAGGCGATTTTAGCGCTTTTGCGAAAGGAAGAACCATGACCGACTTTTCGGATATCCTGTTGATTACGGATCTTGACGGAACGTTTTTCGGTGCGGGCGGCAAACTCGTGCCGCGCAACCTTGAGGCGCTTGCGCGTTTTCGCGCGGGCGGCGGGCAATTTACCATTGCCACCGGACGGCTGCACCTGAACATCCGTGGCTCCATCCCGCACCCGGAGGAGTTGTTTTCCGCCCCCGCCGTGATGTGCAACGGGGCGTATCTGTATGATTTCGGAAAAAAAGAGGTGCTGATGGGGGAGATGCTGACCCCGGAAATCACGCGGGAATTGCTGCGGTTTTCGAGAGAGAAATTCCCGCACGTGCAGTTCCGCGTTTCTACCCCGACGGAGTTGCGGATTGAGGAAGCAACGGGATATTTGGCGCGCGACATTCCGAATTATGACAAGGGCGCGTTGCTCATTTCCCGCCCGGCGGAAAACTGGCGGAACGACGACTGGTTCAAGATCGTGTACCGCGACACGCCGGAAACGCTGGAGCGGATGCGGATGCCGTTTGAGGCGGAGTTCGGCGGGCGGCTTTCGATCACCCGGTCCGGCACGCATATCATTGAGGTTCAGCAACTCGGCTGTACCAAAGCGCACGGGATTGAAAAACTGCGCACTCTGATGAGCGGCGCGCACACCGCGCGAAAAATCATCGCCTGCGGGGATTTTGACAACGATATTGCCATGTTGCAAGCCGCCGATTTCGCCGTGTCGCCCGCCAACGCGCAGCCGGACGTTAAGGCAGTGGCTGACGCCGTACTGTGCGACTGTAACGAGGGGCTGATTGCCGATGTGATCGAGCGGTTGGAAAAGGGAAGCATGGAGGTTTGAAATGAAGCCGGAACTGGTTATTTTCGATATGGACGGGACGATTCTCGACACCTTGGAGGATCTGAAAGAGAGCCTGAACGCGGCGCTTGCCGCAAACGGCTTTCCCAAAAGAACGTTGGAAGAAACGCGGCGCTTTGTGGGCAACGGCATTGCCAAACTGATGGAGCGCGCAGTACCCGCGGGCACCTCCCCGGAGGTGACCGCCAAAGTGCTGGCGGATTTCAAGGTGCATTACGCGGCGCACTGCGCCGACCACACGCGCCCTTACGCCGGCGTGCCGGAACTGCTTGCCGATCTTCGTGCGGCGGGGGTGCTGACCGCAGTGGTTTCCAACAAAGCGGATTTTGCCGTGCAGATTCTGGCGCGGGATTACTTTCCGGGGCTGTTTGACTGTGTGCTGGGCGAAAAAGAGGGCATTGCCAAAAAGCCCGCGCCGGATATGGTCAACGCGGTGTTACACACGCTGAACGTCGCCCCCGCCGCCGCCCGCTACGTCGGGGACTCGGAAGTGGACGTGGAGACCGCCCGCAACAGCGGCATTGCCGGCGTGTTTGTGACATGGGGGTTCCGTTCGGTGGAGACCCTGCGGGAAGCCGGCGCCACCGTGCTTGCCGATACCCCGGCAGAGTTGTCGGAGCGGCTGTTTGGGTAATCCGGCACCTTGCGGTGCGGCTTGCAGAGTCAGTTGGGCGCACACAACGAAAGTTTGGCATCGGTTGCCCAAAAGTTTTTGCGGGATTTAAAGGGGGCTTTTTTCAAAAAGCCCCCTTTTCGCATCTCCTTAACGGCATTTAGAAGAGGTAGGGAATCTGATAACGGAATGGAAAGAGCAACTTTACGTCAGGGTGGGCGGCGGTGAAT
>URMC01000099.1 GCA_900548735.1 uncultured Eubacteriales bacterium
AGATTGGCGGCGTTGCACACCAGCGTGGTCAGCAGGTATCCGCGCGCCCGGATGTCGGCAAAAATGCGTTTCACATCCGCTTCATCAAACACGGTCATGCCGTATCCCACGGCATTTACCCCGTATACGTGCGCAATTTCGGCGGCTGCCGCCCCGGCGTGCGGGTTTTCCTCCCGGTCGTATTTCGATTATGTTTTCCGCCGGGAAACCGGCGAGACCCCGCGGGGGTATCAGAAGCGGATGTATGAACGGTACCTGAAATAGTGCTGTATTTCTTCTGTGAATATTTAGTAAAATTCTTTTCTGTCACAGGAACATCACATTTTTTTGCTACAATACTGTCAATGAGAGAATAAGGGGGAATGTTGCGTGCTTTCCTTAAAAAACATTGTCAAAAACTATCACTCGGGCGACACGGTGGTATCCGCACTGCGCGGGGTGTCGATTGACTTCCGCGAGAGCGAATTTGTGTCGATTTTAGGTCCTTCCGGGTGTGGGAAAACCACACTGCTGAACGTGATCGGCGGGCTGGACCGCTATGACAGCGGGGATCTTGTTATCGGCGGGCGCAGCACCAAGGACTTCCGCGATGCGGACTGGGATACCTACCGCAACCACTCGGTGGGGTTTGTGTTTCAGAGCTACAACCTTATCGCGCACCAGAGCGTGCTTGCCAATGTGGAACTGGCGCTCACGCTTTCGGGCATTTCGGGTGAGGAGCGCCGCCGCCGCGCCACCGAGGCATTGGAACGGGTGGGGCTTGGCGATCAGCTGAATAAGCGCCCCAATCAGATGTCCGGCGGGCAGATGCAGCGCGTGGCAATCGCGCGGGCGCTGGTCAACGACCCGGAAATATTGCTTGCCGATGAGCCAACGGGGGCGCTTGACACTGCCACCAGCGTGCAGATTATGGATCTTTTGCGCGAGGTTGCCAAAAAGCGCCTTGTCGTGATGGTGACCCACAACCCCGAGCTTGCCGCCGCCTATTCCACCCGTATTATCCGCGTCAAGGACGGCGCCGTGGTGGACGACACTAACCCCTATCACCCAGAGGAAAAACCGGAAGAAAATGAAATATCCCCCGATACGGTATGCGAAAAGGCACCGTCCGGGGAGAAAAAAGCAAAGAGTGACAGGAAGAAAAAGAAGCGCTCCATGTCGTTTTTCACGGCGCTCTCGCTCTCCTTTCACAACCTGCTGACCAAAAAAACGCGCACGGCGCTGGTCAGTGTGGCGGGGAGCATCGGCATTATCGGCATTGCGTTGATTCTGTCGCTTTCCAACGGGGTCAATCTTTATATCGCGCGCGTGCAGGAGGAAACGCTGACCTCTTACCCCATCTCGCTGACCGCCGAGAGCGCCGATTACGCCGCCATGATGGAGGCGATGGTCGGCACCGGAAAGAAAAACGACACCCCGGAAAAAGAGGGTACCGTTTACGTGGATGACTCGGTCAGCAACCTTGCCGGCGCGCTGACCAACGCCGCAAAAAACGATCTTTCCGCCTTTGACGCGTACCTGCGCGAGCACTGGGACGAAGTCAGGGACGACCTGATCGCCATTCAGCGCAGTTATGACCTGCAATTACAGATTTACAACAGCACCGCCAAATACGGGCTGGTGCAGTGCAACCCGATGGGGGCGCTCTCCAAGGTGCAGGCGTACAGCGGCGCGATGACCGCCGGCATGTCGCTGAGTATCTTCTCGGAGCTGATGCCCGGCAAAAACGGGGAACTGATCAACAGCGCGGTGCTGGAACAATACGAACTGGTGGACGGCAAATGGCCCGAAGCCGCCAACGAGCTGGTGCTGGTGGTGGATCGCGGTCACCGTGTGACCAATATGACGCTTTACACGCTGGGGATGTGCGACCCGAACGAGCTGACCGCAATCCTCATGGCGTTGTTTTCCGGTGCGGAATACCAGCCGAAAACCGATGACCTGACCTTTACCTATCAGGATTTTTATGACCTGACGCTCAATCTGGTCTATCAGACCGACTACTTTACCAAGACCGGTAAAAACTACTCCGTGGGCGGCAAAACTTACCCCGTATGGGGGGATATGCGTGAGGAGGACGACTTCAACGCCGGCAATCTTTTCAAAAACGGCATGGAGCTGAAGATCGTGGGTGTGGTGTGCCCGGGCAAGGACGCGAACGGCGCGTCGATTTCCGGCTCGGTTGCCTACACTTCGGCGCTCTCCGCGTTGGTGATGGAAAAAATCAACGGGAGCGAGATTGTGACCCAACAGCTTGCTACCCCGTCGATGGACGTGCTGACGGGTCTGCCTTACCGCATTGAGGATGCCGACACTCTGACCGACACCGCCAAACGCGCCAAGTTGCAGGGCTATTTTGACACTCTGACCCCGGAGGAAAAGCAGAAACTCTATCTGAAAATCAAAACCGCCATCAGCGAAGAACAGCGCGCCGAGATGCTGCGGATTCTGAGCGAAACCTTCCCCTCCGTGGCGGAAAAACGGGCGTTTCTGGTCAGTCTCTTCGGCATCGGCAACAAGCAGGGGAGCTTAGCGGAAACCCTGCCGGACGGCACGGTCAACCCTGCCAACAAAGCCGCCGCGGCGATTTTGCTGGCGCTCTCGCCCGACAAGTCCCTGGAGGAATATCAGGCGATGGTGCCGATGTATGAGGCGTTGTTCGGGCTTGACGGCGTGGCGCTGACCCCGGGCAACGAGACCTATGACAACTATCTCTCGCTGGTGGAGGCGATGTACCCGACCGACGAAAAGCTGGCGGCGGCGTTTGAAAAGACCGCGATGTCCACCATTGAGAGCTTTTACGGCATGCAGAAACAGCAGGAAATCGCCACTGCGGCGGCGGAGCGCTATGCCGAAAAAATTCAGGCGGAGTGCCTGCCCGGCGGCACGCCGGACGCGGCGAAAATGCGTGCTTATCTGGTTTCCTTTTATGAAAAGAGCAACAGTCTGCCGGTTTCGGTGATTGAAGATTACGTCAACGCGTTGCCGTTCTTCTCGACGGACGAGAACGCCGTCACCCTGCCGAAGGCATTTGCCGCGGCACTGAGAGAGGATGCCACACAAATGGCAAAGGATGAGGCATACCTCACGGAGCAGACTGCCGCCATATTTGACGAGTTTTTTGCCGCGATGGACGACGCGGCGTTTGCCTCTTACTATCAGGACTATATGGAGAAATCCGAAACCACCCTTGCCGACAATTTAGAGGCAATGGGGGCGACCGAGGGGCGCGACGCACTTTCCGCCATCAACTTGTACCCCGTGGATTTTGCCGCCAAGGAGCGGCTGACCGCCTTTATCACGCAGTATAACAACACCAAGGAAAACGATGAGGAAAAAATCACCTATACCGACCTTGTGGCGCTGATGATGTCGTCGGTCACGGTGATTATCAATGCCATTTCCTATGTACTGATTGCCTTTGTGTCGATCTCGCTGGTGGTATCGTCTATTATGATCGGCATTATTACGTATATCTCGGTATTGGAGCGCACCAAAGAGATCGGGATTCTGCGTGCTATCGGGGCTTCCAAGCGCGATATTTCCCGCGTGTTCAATGCCGAAACGCTGATTATCGGCTTTGCGGCTGGGCTGATCGGGGTGCTGGCAACGCTACTCTTCTGCCTACCGATCAACTTGATTATTCATAAGCTTTCCGGTATCGGCAATATCAATGCCGTGTTGCCGGTCGCGGCGGCATTCATCCTTGTTGCCATCAGCATGGCGCTGACGCTGATTGCGGGGATCATCCCTTCCCGCATTGCATCCAAAAAGGATCCGGTTGAGGCACTACGCACGGAGTAAAACCACCTGCGCCGCCTGCGGCGGAGCTTTCAGAGTCAGTGGGGTGCACACAGCGACAGTTTGGCGTCAGTCGCCGAAAGGTTTTTGCGGGATTTAAAGGGGGCTTTTTTCAAAAAGCCCCCTTTTTCTTTTTAGCGTTTCTTTGATAGCTTTCTTTGCGCCTCCTTCCCGCAAAGAAAGCGGGTAAAGACTCTTGCTGTGCAACGAACAGAGCGAAAACACCGCAGGTGCCGTCAGCTATTCGGCTCCGCCACAGGCGGGGGCGCGGGGCGTTTGATTATGTAAACTGCGAGTTATACAGCGACGCGTAAAAACCGCCTTTTTGCATCAGCTCCGCGTGCGTGCCGGATTCGGTCACGCTGCCGTTCTGAACGACCAGAATCACGTCCGCGTTCTGCACCGTGGAAAGCCGGTGGGCAATCACAAAGGAGGTGCGCCCGGCAAGCAGGGTCTTCATTGCCGCCTGGATCTGCTGTTCGGTGCGCGAATCCACATTGGAGGTCGCCTCGTCTAAAATCAGCATCGGTGCGTCGGCAAGCATGGCTCTGGCGATGGTAATGAGCTGCTTCTGTCCCTTGGAAATGTTCACGCCGTCGTCCGACAAGAGCGTATCATACCCGTTCGGCAGGGATTCGATATACTCGTGAATCCGCGCCGCCTTTGCCGCGGCAATGACCTCTTCCTTTGTGGCGTTCTCTTTTCCGTACGTGATGTTTTCAAAAATCGTGCCGTAAAAGAGCCATGTCTCCTGCAATACCATGGTAAACCCGCGCCGGAGCGACGCGCGTGTGAGCGCGCGGATGTCAGTACCGTCTACCGCGATGCTACCATCGTTCACGTCATAAAAGCGCATCAGCAGGTTGATGACCGTGGTCTTTCCCGCGCCGGTGGGGCCGACAATGGCGACCGTGGCACCGGGGCGTGCCAGCACCGAAAAGTCATGCAGAATCTCCCGCTCCGGCACGTAGCCGAAACGCACGTCGGAAAATTCCACTTCTCCCACGGGCTTGTTTAACACCACGGCGTCTGGCATGTCGGCGGGCTCGCTTTCCTCGTCAATCAGGCGGAACACCCGCTCCGCCGCCGCCAGAGCGGACTGCAACTCGCTGATGATATTGGCAAGCTCGTTAATGGGACCCGCAAACTTGCGGGAGTACTGCACAAATGCCGACACATCGCCAAGCGAAATGGCAAACATCGCGGGGAGTGTGGGGGTGGTGAGGGTCAGCATGAACAAAATCCCCCCAAACGCTGTCACCAGCGCGATGGAAACGTTGTTGATCAGGTTCACCGAGGGGCCGATGATCGCCCCGTACCAGTCCGCCTGATAGTACGCCTCCGCCGCCTCCTCGTTGCGTCGGTCAAACCGGGCAAGCACGGCGTCCTCGCCGGCATAAGCGCGGATGGTACGCTGACCCGACAGCATTTCCTCGGCAAAGCCGTTCAGCGCCCCCAGCTTCATCGAGCGCGCCTTGAAAAGCGGCCGTACCCGGCGTGATTTGTAGCGGGTAAACAGAAATGGGGGCGGGGCCCGGGACCCGAAAAAACCAAAAACGTGTGGGGGGATAGGTATCAAAACAGCCCCCGCGCCCCCCCACCCGTCC
>URMC01000100.1 GCA_900548735.1 uncultured Eubacteriales bacterium
CGAATACGCCAATTCTCTGCATGGTTTCTCCTCCTTACTTGCTGTATTTGCGCATCGCGGTGACGATGGCCTGCTGGGGCAGATCGTCATCGAGAAGAGCGGGAATATCGTCGGGGGTCATGTGGTTGGCGCCCTGCTTGCGGATCACCTGCAGGCGCACCGCCTCGACCACCTTCGCCGGCTCCACACCGCGGGGACAGCGCTCCACGCACGCAAAGCAGGAAAGGCACTTGTAAATAGAGGGCGAATTCATCAGTTTGTCGATCTCGCCCTTTTCCACCATGTAGACAAACTGGTGGGGATGATATTCCATCTCGTCGTAGGAAGGACAGGTTGCGGAGCACTTGCCGCAGCGCATGCACTTGAGCACGTTTACGCCGCTGGTGCGCAGAATCTGCTCTTTGTCAAATTTGCTCATCCGTTCTTGCTCCTCCCTTTCAGTCCTTCACGCCCAGGGCCTCGGCCAGCAGCTCGGTGAAGTAAACCACCGGCAGGCGATGCTCTCCGGACGCGTTCTTGGTCAGGTTGTACAAACACAGGGGACATGCCGTCACCAGCGTGTCGGCCTGCATGTCCGCCGCGTTTTCCATCACGGCGGTGCTCTTCTTCTGCGCAATCTTCTTATCTTCCATCACCGCGTAGCCGCCGCAGCACTCGTTGCGGTTGGCCCAGAGCACGGGCTCTGCGCCGATGGCGCGGATGAAATCTTCCATGATGCGCGGATTTTCGGGGTTGTCCATCTGCATCACCTTGCCGGGACGCAGCAGCAGGCAGCCGTAATACGCGGCGATCTTCTGCCCGGTGAGCGGCACCTTGACCGCTGCCTTCAGCCGGTCGAAGCCGACCTCGTCGCGCAGCAGCTCCAGATAATGCAGCACCTGCGTTTCGCCCTTATACGGCTCGTCGAGCCCAAGATAATTATTCGCCCTCGACGAGATGTCCGCGTCGACGCGCATATCTTCGTTGGTGCGCTTGATGACGTTGTGACACGCGGAGCAGAGCGTGAGAAGCCTGCCGCCGTGACGCTTCGCGTAATCGAGCGCGCGGACGGCGGAAAGCTTGGGCGCGATCTCGTCTTTCGCCATGGGATACACCGCGCCGCAGCACTGCCAGTCCGGCAGTTCCTCCAGGGTAAAGCCCAGCGCCTCGGCGCTCTTGCGCGCGTAAGCGTCTAAATCCTTTGCCTTGGTTTTCAGGGTGCATCCGGGATAATAACTGAATTTCATGGGTTTTTTCCCTTCTTCAAGTTTTTGGATCTCAGACCATCTGCTCCGGGTGGAAGACTTCGTCAAACCGCTCCGCAGTGAGGAACCCGAGTGCCACGCACGCCTCTTTGAGGGAGATGTTCTCTTTGAACGCCTTCTTCACGGTCTTGGCGGCGTTCTCGTAGCCGATGTAGGGGTTCAGCGCCGTCACCAGCATCAGGGAATTGTGCAGGTTGTCGTGCATCTTCTCTTTGTTGGCGGTAATGCCCACGGCGCAGTGATCGTTGAAGGAGACCATCGCCTCGGCAAGCAGGCGCGCGGACTGCAGGAAGTTATAAATGCAGACGGGCATGAAAACGTTCAGTTCAAAGTTGCCCTGGGAAGCCGCCATACCGACCGCCACATCGTTGCCCATCACCTGCACGGCGACCATGGTCACCGCCTCGCACTGCGTGGGGTTGACCTTGCCGGGCATGATGGAGGAGCCGGGCTCGTTTTCGGGAATGTGAATCTCACCAAGCCCGAGACGGGGACCGGAAGCCAGCCAACGCACGTCGTTGGCAATCTTCATCATGTCGCAGGCAAGCGCTTTGATGGCGCCGTGTGCAAACACGATCTCGTCCTTGGAGGTCAGCGCGTGGAACTTGTTGCCCGCCGTGGTGAAGTTTTTGCCCGTGATCTCGGAAACCGCTTCCGCCACCTTCACGTCAAAGCCCTTGGGGGCGTTGAGCCCGGTGCCGACCGCCGTGCCGCCGAGCGCCAGTTCTTTCAGACCCGGCAGGGCGATTGCCAACTGCTCGCGGTCGCGTTCCAGACTCGTTCTCCAACCGGAAATCTCCTGGGAGAAGGCAATCGGGGTTGCGTCCTGCAGGTGGGTGCGACCGCTCTTGATAATGCCCTCGTTCTCTTTTTCCAGCCGCTTGAAGGTCTCTACCAGCTTGTCAATCGCCGGGAAGAGCTTGTCTTCAATCGCCGCAACCGCCGCAATGTGCATGGCAGTGGGGAACGTGTCGTTGGAGGACTGGCTCATGTTGATGTCGTCATTCGGGTGGCAGAGCTTCGCGCCGGCAATCTCGTTGGCGCGGTTGGCAATGACCTCGTTGGCGTTCATATTGGACTGCGTGCCGGAGCCTGTCTGCCAGACTACCAGCGGGAAATGGTCGTTGAGTTTGCCGGAAATCACTTCGTCGCAAGCGGCGCTGATGGCGGCAAGTTTTTCCGCGGTCATTTTTTCGGGCTTGAGCGTGGCGTTTGCCATCGCGGCGGCCTTTTTCAGAATGCCGAACGCATGGGTGATCTCGCGGGGCATGGTCTCAATTCCCACACCGATCGGGAAGTTTTCATGGCTACGTTCTGTCTGTGCCGCCCAGTAACGGTCGGCAGGTACTTTCACTTCGCCCATCGAGTCATGTTCAATACGGTATTCCATCTTGCAAATCCTCCTGTATTTTCGCGCGGCAGAAGCCGCAAATTTACATTATACATTATAGCACACTCCCGCTTTTTTCGTCAAGGGGCGCGCTTGTGAAATTTGTGACAAATTTGGTTTTCCTTTTCCCCGCTTCTCTGTGATATTTCTCTCCTTTTTGCTCAAAATAAAGAAAAGCAGGAAAATCCCGCTTGCAAACCGCCGCGGGGTGTGCTATACTGAAAGATGATTTTATCCCAAAAGGAGTTTTCACTTATGTTAGAGTTACAGCATATCGGGCTGACCGTGCCCGCCGAGAACGGCGGAAAAACCGTTATCCTCGATGACGTCAGTTTTTCGGTCAGCGAGCGGTTTGTGGCGCTTACCGGACCCAACGGCTCCGGCAAATCCACGCTTGCCAAAATCATTGCCGGCATCGTGACCCCCACCTCCGGCAAAGTTTTGCTGGACGGCGAGGACATCACCGCGCTTTCGGTCACTGAGCGGGCGCGCCGCGGCATCAGCTTTGCCTTTCAGCAACCCGTGCGTTTCAAGGGGCTGACGGTCAGGGATCTCATCTCGCTTGCCGCGGGCGAAAAAATGACCGTTTCCGGTGTATGTGAGTACCTCTCCGAGGTCGGGCTTTGTGCCAAAGAGTACGTCAACCGTGAGGTCAACGCGTCTCTTTCGGGCGGTGAGCTCAAGCGCATTGAAATTGCGATGATCAACGCGCGGGGCACCGCGTTTTCGGTGTTTGACGAGCCGGAGGCGGGCATTGACCTGTGGAGCTTCAACAGTCTGATCCGCGTGTTTGAAAAAATGTACGAGCGCACCAAGGGCAGTATCCTCATCATCTCTCACCAGGAGCGGATTCTCGACATTGCCGACAAGATTATTGTGCTTTCGGGCGGCAAAGTGGCTGCAATCGGCACCAAGGAAGAAATTATGCCCAATCTCCTGAACGCGCAGGGGACATGCCGTTATGCGGAGGTGAAAAACAATGGCTGAGCTGACACAGATCGAGAAAAACCTCTTGGAGGAGCTTGCCGGCATTCACGAGGTGCCGCAGGGCGCTTATTCCCTGCGCATCAACGGCAGTCTTTTCGGCAAAAACTCCTCGGAGCATATTGATATCGTGAAAAAAGAGGACAAGCCCGGCATTGATATTTACATCAAGCCCGGCACCAAAAAAGAGAGCGTGCACATCCCGGTCCTGCTGGCAGAAACCGGGCTTCACGACCTTGTTTACAATGACTTTCACGTGGGCGCGGACGCGGACGTGACAATTGTTGCCGGTTGCGGCATCCACAACGGCGGCAGTGCCGAAAGCGAGCACAGCGGCATTCACACGTTCTACCTCGACGAGGGCGCCAAGGTCAAATATATCGAAAAACATTACGGAGAGGGGGACGGCAACGGCAAAAATACGATGAACCCCACCACCGTGGTGTACCTCGGCAAAAACGCCTATATGGAGATGGAAACCGCGCAGATCAAGGGCATTGACTCCACGCTCCGCTCCACCTCCGGCAAGCTCTCGGACGGGGCGACCCTCATTATTCACGAAAAGATCATGACCCACGGCGCGCAACACGCCGAGACCCGGTTTGACGTGGATCTTGACGGCGTGGACTGCGGCACGCACGTGGTCTCCCGCTCGGTGGCAAAGGACACGTCAAGGCAGAAATTCGTGTCGCACGTCAACGGCAACAACCGCTGTTCCGGACACACGGAATGTGACGCCATCATCATGGACAACGCGCACGTCAGCGCCGTGCCGGAAATCGCCGCCAACCACCCCGAAGCGTCTCTGATTCACGAAGCCGCCATCGGCAAAATCGCCGGCGAACAGCTGATTAAACTCATGACCCTGGGGCTGACCGAAAAGGAAGCCGAAGAGCAGATTATCAACGGGTTCTTGAAGTAAAATTCACAGGGGCGGATTCCATATCCTCCCGCACCTGACAAAAACCAATATCCGCAGGGGCGGATTCCATATCCTCCCGCGTACCGATGTAAATCCGATTTCCCCAGGGGCGCAGGTCACCTCTCCCGTTTTATTGTAAAATTTATATTTTCCGCCCCGAAAGGAGGCCCCAAATGTCGTCTCTCACCCTGCCGGATCCCGCGCCGCTGCTGGCGTGGTACCCCACCGCCGCGCGTGACCTCCCGTGGCGGAAAACCAAGGACCCCTACCGCATCTGGGTCTCCGAAATTATGCTGCAACAGACCCGCGTGGAAGCGGTCATTCCCTACTATTTCAACTTCCTGGACTACCTGCCGGATGTGGCGGCGCTTGCCGCCGCGCCGGAGGAATTGTTGCTCAAACTCTGGGAGGGGCTGGGCTATTACAGCCGGGTGCGCAATATGCAAAAAGCGGCGATTGCCGTCATGGAGCGGCACGGCGGCGTTTTCCCCCACACGTACGAAGGAATCCGCGCGCTGTGCGGCATCGGGGATTACACCGCCGGGGCGATTGCCTCTTTTGCGTTTGACTTACCCTACCCCGCCGTGGACGGCAACGTGATGCGCGTGGTCACGCGGCTTTGCGGGTATGGGAAACCGATCACCGACCCCGCCGTCAAAAAGGAGATCACCGCCGCCGTGGCGGCGGCACAGCCGAAGGATGCGCCGGCGCTTTTCAATCAGGCGATCATGGAGCTTGGCGCCACCGTTTGTCTGCCGAACGGCGAGCCGAAGTGCGGGGAGTGCCCCATGGCGGCGATTTGCGCCGCGCACCGGGCGGGCAAGGAAACCGACT
>URMC01000101.1 GCA_900548735.1 uncultured Eubacteriales bacterium
AATCAGTCGGTCGGCGCGTCTGCCGATCTCGTTCAGGTTGTCCTGGTACTCGGCTTCGGTCACGCGAAGTACTTCCTCATATTGCGCCTTGCCCTGCGTTTCCACCGCCGCACGCATCGCCGCCGCTTTCTCTCTGGCGGCAAGTTTCACCTTTTCGGCATCCGCTTCGGCTTTCCGGATTTCCTCAATCACTTGGTTTGACATTCGGTTTCACCGTCCTTTTTCCTTTGCATGGCAAAGGTTTTTTGCCGTGGGGCTGGCGCCCCGCAGGCGCGCCCCGCTGTCGGCGGGGCGCCATGCTCCCCTTCGGGCGTGCGACCGTCCGATTTCCGCAGAAACAGGGAAGAATGTTTATTTTCATTATGATATCATATAATTCCTGCATTTGCAAGGCGTTTTCAAGAAATGTTTTCAATTTCGGGTGCAAAACCGGATACTTTGCGGCAAAGTGTGCAAAATGTGTAACATTTTGGTGTATCTGCGGGCGCGCCGGACCGCTGGCGCCCGCAAAAACGTTCCGGTGACCGGTGACCGGCGACGGAAAGCGTGCCGAAAATCGGCTCAACGCTTCGGAGAAGTTTCCTTTTTGGCGGCGGGCGGGGTATCCCATTTGCTTTCCTGCACGGCTTGGTGCAAAAGGGTTGATCCCGTGCGCACTTCAAAAGTTACGGACAGCAAAGTGCTTGCCCCTTTTTGCGTCTTTTTTGCATTTACCCGGCATACGTAATGAGAAAAACGGTATCCGCGCCCTTCCCGCACCGCGGCTTCCAGCGCTTCTGTCGCTTCCCTTACCAGCGTTTCCCGCACAAACCCGCACAATGCCGCCGCCAGTGCCGCCGCGTGCCGCGCGGCGGCATCTTCACCCGGCGGGATGTGATATTCCAACCTCAGAACCTCGCACCCGCCGTGCCGGAAAATCTCACGCCCGTCTCCGGCGATTCCCTCCGGCGTTTTTTCTGCCTTTTTCTCAGCCTTTTTCCGCCGCTTCATTTGCCGCCCTCCCCGTCGGAGGCAGTGGCCTCAAACCGGACAATTTTTGCGCTCACATTTCCGGTATTTGCCGAAAGCGGCACCCCGCCGGACAGAAAAACCAACGAAAATCCGTCACCGGTGAGCTCCGTTTGCCCCTCCCCGTTGACTTTTGCCGTGCGCACGTTGCCCGCCACCGGAAACAGCGCAAAAATCGCCGCAAAATCCGAGTCCTGTGACAGCGGCACCGTCAGCTCTCCCGCTGTGAGAAACAGCGCCCCCTCCCGGTCGCGTGACAGCCTTGTGCCCGCCAGCGACTCCGGCGCATAGAATGTAAACGTGCCGCAAAACGGGCGCGCCGTGCCGTCCTCCCGATATTCCGCAGGCTCGGCGCAAAGCTCCCCGGAAAAAGAAAGCTCCGGCAAGGTTCCCTCTATTTCAGCGGAAAACCCCGCCCGGAAAACGTCCAGAAAATCCTCGTTTTCCCGGCAGGAAACCATCGAAAAAAGCAGGCACAGCACCACCGGCACGGCCAAAAGCCCCCGGTACCCCCGCCGGGTTTTCCCGCTTTTTATTCGCATCCATACTCCCCCTCCCGGTGCAAAACGCACCACGTATCGGTACATTTTGCTTTTCCGGCACCCTTGCGGCACCGATCCCGCTTTACTGTATGCATGCAAATACAAAAAAATGCCGCGCCCACTTGTCAGCAGACAAAAATTGTGGTATGATGGCATAGAAAGGAACAGCCATGCGACCTTTTCCCCCGGATCGTGCCGTGGCGCGTATTCACACCACCGCACTGGTCAAAAATTTCCGTCAGCTCCAGAAAAGGGCGGGCAACGCACAGATTTTTGCCGTGGTCAAGGCAAATGCCTACGGGCACGGGCTGGAGGGCGTAACCGCTACGCTTGCCGGCGCCGGGTGCACCGCTTTTGCCACGGCAACCTTAGAGGAGGCGTGCACCGTGCGCTTGCACGCACCGGGGGCAACCATTCTGATTCTCGGTTATACGCCGCCGCAAAAGGCGCGCCTGCTCTCGGAGCTTTCCCTCACGCAAACCGTATTTTCCGCGCGCTATGCCAAAGCGCTGGACGCGGTGGCAACCACCGCCGGGCGGGTGATCTCGGTACATTTCAAGGTAGACGGGGGTATGACGCGCCTCGGCTTTCCGGCGGACGGCGGGCGGATAATCCGGGACACCGTGGAAGAGTGCCCGATGCTTCTGCCCACCGGGATCTATACGCATTTCCCCACCCCGCAGGACCCGGAAGCGACCGGCGAAACCCTGACACGTTTCCGTACCCTTTGCGGCGCTCTTGCCGCATGCGGACTGCGCCTGCCGCGCCATGCCGCGGCTTCCGCGGCGATGCTCACCCGTGAGGACGCAATGCTGGATGCGGTGCGCCCCGGGCTGGCGCTCTACGGCATTTCCCCGACCCCGCAAGACCTGCCGCTGACCCCGGTACTGACGCTGACCGCCCCGATTGTACAGATCCATGAGGTGCCTGCGGGCACCCCGGTTGGCTACGGTGGCGCGTTTGTGACCGAGCGCAAATCCCGCATCGGCACCCTGCCGCTGGGGTATGGGGACGGATTTTCCCGCGCGCTGGCGGCTTTCCCGCTCACGCTATTGCACGGCAGAAAAAAATACCCCGTGCCGGTGGCGGGCAGGGTCTGCATGGATCAGACCATGGTGGATCTGACCGGCACCCCCGCAAAAGAGGGGGATACGGTATCGGTTTTCGGGGATGTAACGGCGGCGGCAAATGCCGCCGGTACCATCCCTTATGAAATTCTCACCGCGCTTTCGGCAAGGGTGCCGCGGGTTGCGGTTTTTGATCCGGAAGAATAAAAATCCCCCCACATGTTCTGCAAAACACGGGGAGAAAGGATGTTTATGGTCGCTTTTTACGAGAACCGCACCGACGAGTTTCACGCACGGTGCGCAAAGGACGGCAAGGGGCACGTCGGGTGCCCCGCGCACCTGCATTACCACTTAGAGCTGGTGATTTTTCTGGAGGGGGAGACGCGCGCTTTTGCCGACACCAGGGAGTACACCCTGCACCCTGGCGACGTGTTTCTGACCTTCCCCAATCAGGTGCACCGGTATGAGACCTACACCAAGGAAGGATATTACCTTTTTATTGTAAACCCGGACATTCTCTCCGAGCTTTCCCGCGTGTTTGACGGCGGCGTGCCGACCTCGGCGGTGTTGCCCGGTGCCGCAAAGGACCCGGAAATTGTGGAGCTTGCCGATAAGCTGTATCATATCCGGGAGGATATGCCGTTTTACGAGACGTTGCGGCGCGGGTACCTGCTGACGCTGTTTTCCAAGCTGTTGCCGCAGTTTACCCTGACCTCCGCCAACACGGGGGATACCCACGCACTCAAGGATATTGTGACCTACTGCACCAAAAACTACACCAAGGACCTGTCGCTCGCAGAGCTGGAGCGGGAGCTGCACATCAGCCGCTACTATATCTCCCATCTGTTTTCGGACAAGCTGAAAATCGGCTTCAACAGCTACATCAACTCGCTTCGCATCTCCTACGCCTGCCGGTATCTGCGCCACAGCGACAAATCGGTGACCGAAATCAGCAATCTGGTAGGCTTCAGCACATTGCGCACCTTCAACCGCGCGTTCCTCCGGCAGACCGGAAAGACCCCCAGCGAATACCGCCGCTCCAAAAGCGTGGTTCCCTCTGCCGCACACCGCGCGCAGGAAAAAGAAGAAAGGAATGGATCATCCAAATGAAAAAAATTGCCAGCTTCACCGTGGATCACGATAAGATCGTGCCCGGAATGTATATCTCCCGGGAGGACGGGGACATCACGACCTTTGACCTGCGCACCCGCCGCCCCAACTGCGGGGAGTATATGGACAACCTGACCATGCACTCGGTAGAGCATATGCTTGCCACGTATCTGCGCGGCGGCGCGTGGGGCGCACATATCATTTATTTCGGACCCATGGGGTGCCAGACCGGGTTTTATCTGCTGGTGCGGGATCTCTCGCCGGAGGAAAGCGAGCGGGCGCTGATTGACGCGCTGGAAAAGACGCTGACAGCGGGAGAGATGTTCGGCGCCACGAGAAAGGAGTGCGGCAATTACCGGAATCTCTCGCTGGATGCCGCTAAAAAAGAATGCGCGGCGTATCTTGCCGTGCTGAAAGAACGGAAAGGAAGGTTTACCTATGAGCAATAAAACGGAACGGATCGGCGTGATCGGCGCAATGGAAATAGAGATTGAGGGATTGCGCGCACAGATGGAAGAAGTGCAGGAAGAGACGGTCAGCGGGGTACGCTTCACCTCCGGAACGCTTTGCGGGCGCGAGGTGGTGCTTTGTGTATGCGGGATCGGCAAGGTATTTGCCGCCATTGCGGCGGAAGCGATGATCCTGCACTTCGGCGTGACGGCGCTGATCAACACCGGCGTTGCCGGCGGGCTTGCCGACGGACTGCGCGTAGGGGACGTTGTGGTGGCGGACGCGGTGGTACAGCACGATATGAACACCACGGCGTGCGGCGACCCGCAGGGGTTGCTTTCGGGGTTGAATCTGGTAGAACTGCCCGCCGACCGGGCGCTGAGCGAAGCGCTGTTTGCCGCCGCAAAGGAGGAAAACTGCCACGTGATGCGCGGGGTCATCGCCTCGGGCGACCTGTTTGTGGCAAAGGACTCCCACAAAAAATTTATCAAAGAGACCTTTCACGCCGCCGCCTGTGAAATGGAGGGCGCGCCCATCGGACATGTGGCAACGGTCAACGGCGTGCCGTTTGCGGTGCTTCGCTGTATCTCCGACGGCGGGGACGGCATGGAGTTTGAACAGTTTGCCAAACTCGCCGCGGATATTTCCACAAGAGTGATCCTGCACTGCCTGCGCCACCTGCGGCGGGGGCTCCTGCGGTGCGGCTAATAGGCTGGCGGCACCTGCGGTGCGGCTTGCAGGCTGACGGCACCTGCGGTGCGGCTTGCAGAGTCAGTTGGGTGCACACAGCGAAAGTTTGGCATCGGTTACCCAAAAGTTTTTGCGGGATTTAAAAGGGGGCTTTTTTCAAAAAGCCCCCTTTTCGCACGCCTGCGGCGGGCAATAGAGTCAGTATGTTCGCCGCCGGAATGTTTGTATGGCATTTTCTTTTTGCTTCTTTTTCTTTTTCTCTCAAAAGGAAAAGAAGGACTAAGGAATCTGATAGAACGATAGATAGAGTAACCCTTATGTCAGGGCGGGGGCATATGGAATGCCCCTGACGGGGTTTGGTGCGAACATTCGCTGTGTGCACCCAACTGACTCTGAAAGCTG
>URMC01000102.1 GCA_900548735.1 uncultured Eubacteriales bacterium
CGGTGGGGGAGAATACGGAACTGAAAAATGCCAACAGCATTACGTTTACTTTCAACAATCCGCATAGAATTTACGCATGGATTGCGGTGGTGCCCGCGGCGCTGTTGCTTGGCGCGGCGGTGTATCTGCTGATTGCAAGGAGGCGGATTGTATGACAGCACTGGAATTTCTGATGCCGTTTCTGACCGTGGCGCTGTTGCTTGGCATCGGCGTGGTAGCGGTGCTTTGCATCCGGGCGGAGCGGCGTCTTGCCGACCGCAAAAACATCAGTCTTGGCAACTATAAACAAAAAAATTACCTGTTTTACGTCACAAAGGACGTGCCGGTTTTCGTGGTCGCACTGGCTCTGCTGGTGGCGGACGCGGCGCTGGTTGTGCTGGCGCTGACGCACCCGGTTGTCCGCCTGTATGCCGTTCCGCTCGGCGTTTCGGCGCCCGTGGCGGCAGTGGTGGCGTGGCTCTCTTTCTCGCGCGGCAAATGCGCAAGAGACCTGCATGTGTTTGATGAATACTACGTCCGCGTGCAGGATCTGCTGATGAGCAAGGAACGGCTGGAATCCGAAATCGGCGTGTGCCGCCGCCGCGTGGACGAACTGCGCGGGAAACTGAATTCCACCATCGGCAGTTTCAACAAAAACCTTGCCAACGATATTCCGGGCGGCTTTGTGAGGGAACTGTTTGCCCCGCTGGACGGCATGATCTCCGGGTATCTGGCGGATATTTCCAAATTCTCCGCAGAGATTGAAAAGGCGTTCAACGCCGCGCTTGCCGAGTTTTTACATGAAAACACGGTGCCGGAGCTGAACATCCTGCCGCTCCGCGCTTTTGACGAGGTGGCGGTGGATGACCTGCTGGACTCCATCAAAACCACTTTCGGCAGTAAGATTGCCGCCATTGTGACCGAAGAAGCGCTGAACGGCAAAGTAAAGAACGCCGAAGCGCTGGGCAATATCATGAATCTCTTACACGACCTGGACGTGCAGGTGGAGGAGGACGTGCTGGCACGGTTTCTGACCGTGGCGGCAGGTTTTCCGGACCGGGAGCGGCTGGCGGCGCTGTTGTACCGCAACAAGCAGATTCCGGCGGCGCTGGTGCTGGGCAAACTGATTCCCGAAAACGCGGAATGGGCGTTTGTGGAGGGGATGTATGGCGCTTACCATACAAGAGACCGGGTCGCCATTCTCACCGAACTTTGCCGGGGCGACCGGCGCACGATGTGCCGCGGGTTCCTTGCCGGCACCGACGCGGCGGCGCTTTCTGCCATCAACACCGTGCTGGAAGATATGAAAAAATCCGGTATCGAGAACGGCGCGGTGCGGCTGTGCCGCGCGCATCGCCTGATTCTCGGCAATTCTTATGCCGCGGGCAACTCCGGCAACCTGTTTGAAAACCTGGCGCTGATGCTCTTTGACCGCCGCACCGAGCTGGGGCTTGACGATGACGAGCAATCGCGCGTGCGCGACATCTGCGCCGGGGGAGATTTTCTTGCCCACAGCAAAGAGATCGCGGCACTGTACCAAAAAGGCACGGCGGCAATCGCCCCGCTGGCGGATTCCGCCACCAGAATTCTTCTGTACTATCTCGGCTCCCCGGCAGGGGAGAGTGGGTTGTTGCGCCCCGACTTGCTGGCGGCTTTGCTTGCCGAATACCGCTTTACGTTAAGTTTTGGCGACCTCGGCACCTACCGCACATTGCTCACGGCACTGACGCTGCTTTGCGAAACCGATGAAACGGCGGCTGCCGTGCTTACCGAATGGGCAAGCGTGCCGTCTGCCGTGTCGCTGACCGGCGTCACCGCCAAGGAGGCAGGAAAGCGCCTGTTGGCATATTTGACCGCCAATGACCGGGTGCGGCTGCGTTCGGTTGTCTACCGCACCGAGAAAGACCGGCAGACGCTGGATCGCATCGTGCGCGCATAAGAAAGGAGGAACAGAGATGGAAGAATCCGTAAAAAAGCCGAAACTGCTCCTTTCCTTTGTGATGGATAACGGGGTGTCCGTCTCCGGCGAAAAGCTGGGGGCGCTGATGACCGGCTTCCGCGCGTTCTTTGCCGAGACCGCAGGGGACGGCGACCTTGAAACCGAGCTGATCTGCTACGATACTTTTGCGCCGCGTGTGGTCAAATCCTTTGCCTCGCCGGAGGTTCTGCCCGTGAAGGGCGGCAGGTTCCCCCTGTTTGCAAGGGCGACGGAGCTGGCGATGGACCGGCTGTTTGCAAGAGAAGCGGAGTGGAAGGGGAAGGGCGAGGAGACCGCCCGCCCGTGGCTGTTTCTGCTCTCGGACGGGATGACGCTGGATGAAACCGAAGCCGTGGTTGCCCGGATGGACGCGGCGGAGCGCGAAGGGCGGCTGATGGTGCTTCCGTTCCGGCTCTCCCCGAAGTTGCGTTCCGAGAGAATTCAGAGCCTGGATCGCACCAAACATATGATTGAAATACTGGAGGGGCACATCCCGGATTTCTTCGGGTTTGTGACCGCAAAACTCCGCGCAAGAGACGAGGCGCCGGCAGGCGGCACGGCGCGGTTTACCAAAAACGATTTTGAGGGGTGGGCGCTGTTATGATTATTCAGAAATGGAAACAGTGCGGCACCCGCGCACAGGGCAAGGATCATATCAACGCGGGCGTTGTCTGCCAGGACAACGTGGCGGCGCTTTCCCGCGGCGGCGTGCATGCCATTGCCCTATCCGACGGGGGCGGCAGCCGCAAATATTCCGAGGTCGGTTCCGCCTGTTCCACCGCCGCCGCGTGCCGGCTGTTGGTGGAGAAGTTTGACGAGTATTATGACCGGTTGGACGAAATCGACGCGGCAGAGGAGGGGAAAGCGGCAAAACTGTTGCTCTCCCTCAGGTTGGAAATTCTGGATGTGATTTTGGGCGCGCTTCGCGCCGAGGTCACGGCGGAAAAGACCCTGCGCGATTTCGGCTGTACCCTGCAGTTTGCCGCCGTGAAGGACGGGCGGTATCTGGTGGGGCACGTGGGCGACGGTGTGATTGCAGGGCTGTACCAGCGCGGGCTTGCCCGCCGGGTGCAGGTGCTCTCTCACCCCGAAAACGGAGGCGCACCCAACGTCACGTTTTTCGTGACCGATCATGATGCCAAGGATCATTTGCGCCTTTCGCACGGCGAATGCCGCCAGCTGGAGGGGATACTGATGATGTCCGACGGACCGGAGGAAGTGCTTTACAGCGTGGAAGGGATGCATGCCAACACGCAGAAACTGTTTGACAACTTCCGCGGGGTTGGTCAGGCGGAGTACGAAAAGGCGCTTTCCGCCTTTTTGGTCAAAAGCGTGGCAAAGCACAGTTACGATGACCTGAGCCTCAATCTCCTGTATCTGGAAACCGCGGACAGCACCGGGCTCTCACCCGCGTATCTGGAAGAGTTGCTTGCGGGTCTTTCCTCCCGCTCGCAGGTCACGCGCGTGAGTTCCTATGCTTATTTCGTCGATCCCACCCTGCCGGCGCGCGGGGCGGATGACCTGTCGTTTCTGAGGAGCTGACCATGGCAGAAAAACAGTATTATTATTTGGATAGTTCGGTGCTCTTAGCGCCTGATTTCTACCGGCAACTGGAAACCCTGACCGGTGTGCCCGGCAACCGCTTTCTGCTGGATAACGCCATCTACCGCGAAATTGAGGACTATCAGAGCCTCGGAAAAGAGAAAGAAGCCCTCACGCTGACGGCGTTTGTCAATCTGCTGGCGGCGCTTGGGGTCGCCGCGCAGGTGGATACCGCCGGCGGGTTTGACAGCGCATCACTTGCCCCGATGGCGGCAAAAACGCTGTTTGTGCTGACCAACCGGCAGGAGATTGCGGATCATTTCAGCGACCTTGCGGGTAATGTCACGTTTCTGCGTTTCCGCGAGGGGGCACTGGAGCCTTTTCCGACCGGGTTTGCCGAAAACGAGCGCGCGTTTTATTTAGAGCGCGACGTGTACGTCAATCAGTTTGACATTGATAGCCTTGATTATGTGTTCTCCCCCCGCTACGGATACCTGAAGCTGGATAAAAGCAAAGCGTTTTCGGGCGGAGAGGGCGTCTGTTACCGCACATATAACGGGCTTTTCTGCAAGCTGTATTTTAAAAAACACATCACGTATGTCAACTTCAAAAAGTTGCAGCGTATGGTGGAGATGGGCTGTACCTGCCCCACCATCATGTGGCCCAAGGATATCCTGTATTACCGCAACCAGTTTGTGGGATACGTGATGGAGGAGTTGCACGACACCCGTTCCGTGGATGATTTGCGGGACGACGGTTTTTCCGGCTTTTCGATCCTGGATCGGTTTTATATCGTCCGCAATTTCCTGCGCAATGTGGAGTATCTGCACGCGCGGGACATTCTGGTGGGGGATATGAAACTGGATAACATCTTAGTCGGCGCGGATAAAAGCGTGTATATCATTGATTCCGGCAGCTTTCAGGTGGAGGATTACGCCTGTGACGTGTGCCATAAGGAGTATACCGAAAAACTGTACGTCGGCGATGAGCTCAAACAGATTCTGCGCACGGTCAAGGAAGAATATTTCCCCATCAACAAGATCATTTTTGAAATTCTGATGCAAAAAGGACCTTTTTACAGCAAGGAGAATACCGAAATCGACGGGGATGGAAGCCGGGAATTTACTTACCCCGCGGATATGACGGGGCTGGATCCGAAAACCATGCCGTACCACCTGAAAATGTGGTTTGCGCTCTCGCCTGCGATGCGGCAGTTCTTTACCCGCTATTTCACGGAGCGCAAGGTTACGTATGTGACCGAGTGGTTGCGTGAGCTGAATGTGTACATTCTCGCCCACGAGCGCGCGGCAAAAGCGCGCCGGGCGAACGCCAATGCTTAAATTTCTGACTGAGAAGGAGAACAGAGATGGACAACAATTTTTTTGAAGATCTGGATTTCGGTGATTTCGGCGCGCCCGCGGCAGGGTCAACGAGAAAAGTGCCGATCTGCCTGGTGCTGGATTGCAGTGGCTCTATGCGCTACCCGGACGGCACCCGCCTTGCCAAGATCGACGAGTTGAACAACAACATCGACGCATTCCTCGATTACGTGCGAAACGACCCCAAGGCATCCAAAAT
>URMC01000103.1 GCA_900548735.1 uncultured Eubacteriales bacterium
CCCGCACGGAAAGCGGCAATCGCCCCGCCGACTGCGCCGCGTCCACCACAAAAAACAAGCCTTTTCCCCGGCAGAGTGCGCCGATTTCCCGGATGGGCAGCACAATCGGGCAGATGTTGGAGGCGTGCTGACAGACGATTGCCGCCGTGTCCTTACAAAGCCGCGCCCGGATGCCGGAGAGAATTTCGCCGTCCGTCAGCCCCACAACGGGGAAGGTCTCAACCCTGACCCCGCGCTCCCCGCCAAGGCGCACCAGCGGGCGGAAAACCGCGTTGTGTTCCAACTCCGAAATCAGCACGTGCGCGCCGGGCGGAATCAGCCCCTTGATGGCGATGTTGAGCGCGTGTGTGGTGTTCAGCGTGAAAATTACCCGTTCCGGTTCGCCCGCGTCAAAAAACGCGGCAAGCGCCTCGCGGCACTCGTAAATTTTCTCCGCCGCGCGCATGGCAAGCGGATGGGCGCCCCTGCCGGGGTTGCCGCAATAGGCGCTGATACAGCGGTGCACCTCGTCGGTCACGGTGGAGGGCTTCGGGAAAGTGGTGGCGGCATTGTCAAAATAGATCAAAGCGACGTTCCTCGTTTCAGATATTGTGATACCGGGATGCGCGCGCCGCGAAGAACGCTGCGCACCTGCCGTTCCGTTTCACAGGGGAAAAGCAAACCATAGGCACAGCCGTGCCGTGATTCCCCCGGCAGAAGGGAAATGATTTCGCAAGGGATGCCGATGGCGGCAAGCGTTTTTTCCGCCTTGAACGCCAGCGTCATGGAGGACATGGCCGCAACGCAGGCGGGCTTGCCGTAAAACGGTTGGTTCAAAGCGTGACACCTCCTTACTTTCAGTATATGTAAGGGTAAAAATTTTGCCCCGCGCGGCATGGAATACTTGACAAGGGGAATTTTTTTCCGTATAATAAATTCAGAGTATTCTAAAATGGGGGAAAAATCATGTTCCGAATGCTGTCCGAAAAGCTACGGGAAGCACTGACCTGCGTTCTGCCGGTCAGTTTTTTGGTCGTGCTGTTGAATTTCACGCCGTTTCTGAACCTTTCGGGCGCGGAACTGACAACGTTTCTCGTCTGCTCGCTGTTGCTGGTGCTGGGGATCGGGCTGTTTAACCTCGGCGCGGACATGGCAATGACCCCGATGGGCACGCAGGTCGGCTCCGGGCTTTCCAAATCCGGTAAGGTGTGGTTGCTTTTGCTGGTCTCGTTTGCGCTGGGGGTGCTGGTGACCGTGGCAGAGCCGGATCTCTCGGTGCTGGCGGGGCAGGTCAAGGATATGATCAACAGCACGGCGCTGATGGTGTTTGTCGGCGTTGGCGTGGGGGCGTTTTTGCTGGTCGCAATCCTGAAAATTCTGACCAAAACCTCGCTTTCCGGCGTGCTGTTGCTGTTTTATATGCTGTTGTTTGCCTTGACGGCGCTGATGGCGGAGCAGGGCAAAGCGGGCTTTTTGCCTTTGGCATTTGACTCCGGCGGGGTCACCACGGGTCCTATCACCGTGCCGTTTCTGATGGCGCTGGGCGTGGGGATTGCGACCACCCTTGGCGGTAAGCACGCGGGGGAAAACAGCTTCGGTTTGGTGGCGCTATGCTCCGTGGGGCCGATTCTTGCCGTGCTGGCGCTGGGGCTGGGTGCCAACGGGGCGCCGGTTTACCGCGCGGCGGACTACTCCGTAGAGTCGCGCTCAGGGGCAAATCTGTTACCGAATGTGCTGTCGGTTTTGAAAGAAGTTGCGATTGCGTTGGGGCCGATTGTCGCATTTTTCGCGGTGTTGCAGGCTGCGTGCCTGCACTTGCCCAAACGCAAGATCGGGCAGATTGCCATCGGCATTCTGTACACCTTTATGGGGCTGGCAATCTTCCTTTCCGCGGTCAATATCGGTTTTCTGCCGATCGGTTACCGCATCGGGCATGACCTTGCCACCGAAAACGTGCGGGTGCTGGTCATTGCCGGGTTTATTCTGGGGCTTGTGGTCGTGTTGGCGGAGCCTGCCGTACACGTGCTGAACCGCCAGGTGGAAGAAGTGACCGGCGGGGCAGTCAGCCGGCGCGCCATGCTGATCGCGCTGTCGGTCGGCGTGGGTATTTCCATTGCGCTGTCGATGATCCGCATTTATTTCGGGTTCAGTATTTTGTATTACCTGATCCCCGGTTACTTTATTTCCCTCGGGCTTTCGTTCTTTGTGCCGCATATTTATACGGCAATCGCGTTTGACTCCGGCGGGGTGGCAAGCGGGCCGCTGACCTCCGGGTTTATCCTCCCGCTGGCGGTCGGCGCCTGCATGGCACTGCACGGAGAGGGCGCGGTGATGAGCAACGCGTTTGGTATTGTGGCAATGGTCGCCATGACGCCGCTCATTACCATTCAGATCATGGGCTTCCGTGCCATTGTGGCGCGCAAACTGCGTGAAAAAGTCATGATGAAACATATTCTCGCCGCGGATGACGAGCAGATCATCCACTTTATGTAAGGAGGGGGCAGGATGGATCACAACCGGAAAGAAAAACTGCCGCTGACCGAACGGGTGGAGGAAGCGGTGGAAAAGGTACTCCCCAAACGGACGGGGCGGGGGAGAAAACCGGCACAGAAAAAGGAAATCGCTCCGCAAAAGCTCAAATTGCTGATTACGATTGTTCCGCGAAACAAAGGCGAGTTTTTCACCGACCTGTTGCAGTCCTTTGAGGTCAATCTGCAATACTCCGCCGTGGGCGGGGGGACTGCGGGGTCGGATATTCTGCACCTGATGGGACTGGAGAGCAACGAAAAGCGCGTGATTTTCAGCTTGATCCGGGATGACCTTGCCGACGCGGCGCTGGCGGCGCTGAACGAGAAGTTCAATACCATCCGCGGCGGCAAGGGGATTGCCGTAACCGTGCCGCTGACCGGGGTGATCGGCGTTTCGGTCTATCAGTTTCTTTGCAATCACCGCCGTATGATCCGAGAGGAGGAAACAGAATGAAATTCCCGTATGAAATGATCGTCTGTATCGTCAACACCGGTTTCAGTGAGGACGTGATGACTGCCGCTAAGGAGTGCGGCGCACGGGGCGGCACGGTAATGCACGCCCGCGGCACGGCAAACAGAGAGGCGGAGACCTTTTTCAAGATCACCATTCAGCCGGATAAGGAAGTGGTGATGATTTTGGTGCCTGCCGACATCAAGGAGGCAGTACTGCACGCCATTTACGGCAGTGTGGGGTTGAAGACCCCCGGGCAGGGGATTGCCTTTGCCTTGCCGGTGGACGGCGTAGTGGGGCTCAGCGCCCCCGGCGAGACGGCACAGCCGGAGAAAGAAAAGGAACCATAAAAAAGGGCGGCGCAAGCCGCCCTTTTTCAAAGAAGCGAAAGAATATCAATGAATAGCCGGGAGCGCAGAAACGGTGGCTGCCTGCGAAAAAGCCCCTCCGAGAGGACCTTTGAATACATTCCAAAATTTGAATATATCCACAATGTTCGCACAAACCAAAAAAGGCTCCCTTGTATAAAGGGAGCTGGCGCGCGAGCGCCTGAGGGATTGTTTTGCTTGAATTTTTTGCCCTACAAGCGGGAGGATTCTATATCCTCCCGCCCTGACGCAAAGTTACTCTTTCCATTCCGTCATCAGATTCCATAGTTCTTCTTTTTCTTTTGAGCAAGTAGGCACAAAAGAAAAAGAAGCAAAAAGAAAATGCCAAAGGGGAGACGCGCAAGAGGGGGCTTTTTGAAAAAAGCCCCCTCTTAAACTCCCGCAAAAACTTTTCGACGACTGGTGCCAAACATTGGGCGTGTGCGCCCAAAGCAGCGCGCCAGCCGATTAGCCGCACCGCAGGTGCCCGCAAAAACTTTTTGACGACTGGTGCCAAACATTGGGCGTGCGCACCCAAAGCAGCGCGCCAGCCGATTAGCCGCACCGCAGGTGCCCCGCCGCAGGCGGCTACTTACCCAGCCGCGGGGGTTTTTCTGGCAAAATATCCCTGCGGATGGGCGCAGACGGGGCAGAATGCGGGCGGCTCTTTGCCTGTGACCACAAAGCCGCAGTTCAGGCAGATCCATTTCGTGGTAGCGCTGTCATCAGAAAATGCCTTGCCCGCGCGGATTTCATCTCTTGCCTTGGCAAAATTCTCCTCGTGCTGTTTTTCAATCGACGCTACCTTTTCAAAAAGTGCCGCAATCACGGGAAAGTTTTCGGCGCGCGCTTCCTCGGCAAACTGGGCGTACATGGTTGCCCATTCAAAATGTTCTCCGCCTGCCGCCGCGTCCAAATTTTTCTCGGTGCCGCTCCAGCCGCCCAGATACCGAAACCAGATTTCGGCATGCTCCGCCTCATTTCCGGCGGTCAACTCAAACAGCTTTGCCACGTTGATATAGCCGTCGTTTTTCGCCTTTTTTTCAAACCATTTGTAGCGCAGATACGCCTGTGACTCGGCAGAGAGTGCCGTGTGCAGGTTCTGCTCGGTTTTCGTGCCCGCCAGTTCCGCGGGCGTAATCTCTTTTTGTGCGGTTGTTTCCATCCCTTACCTCCTCTGGCTTTTTGCCGTGAGAAGTATTGCCAGATGGCGCTTTTTTATTCACGCGGGCGGCGTTCTCGGTATTCGTTGACCAGAATGGAGCAGATGCCGATATCGCGGTACACGCCTTTGACCAGCATGGAGCCGCGCCGCACGCCCTCAAAGCGCATGCCCAGCTTTTCCATCACGCGGCGCGACGCGTCGTTGCCTACCATATATCTTGCCTCCACGCGGTGCAGCCCCAGCACGTCAAAGCCGAAGCGCAACACCCGCTCCGCCGCCTCCGCCACGAAACCGGCGGTGAATTCCGCCAGTTCGCGGTAGCCGGTTCCGCGGCTGTAGTACTCGAGCATCGTGAACTCCTCGCGGTGCCGGCGCCCGGATTCATTGGCACGGAAGCACGGACCGATCTGGAAGATCTTCTCCATGCCGTCCGCCAGCAGCACCTTCATGGCGAGCTCCGGACTCGTTCGCAGGAAATCCTTTTCCGCC
>URMC01000104.1 GCA_900548735.1 uncultured Eubacteriales bacterium
TACTGCCCCCATGGCCGTCCCATCTGCGTTTCTTTAAGCAAAAAGCAGCTGGAAAAGCAGTTCAAGCGGACGTAACGCCGCCCTGTCTGGAGATTTCTATGAACAACATCATCTGCATCGCCGGGCCGACGGCATCTGGAAAAACCGCGCTGGCCGCAACACTGGCGAAGGAACTGAATGGTGAAGTGGTGTCCTGCGACTCCATGCAGGTGTATAAGCGCATGGACATCGGCACCGCAAAACCAACCCCGGAGGAGCGGCAGGGCACCTTTGCCCTTTGGGGCAAGGTGGCACTGGCAGTCATCCCCTCCGTGCTGGCGGGGCTGCTGCTTGATGACTTCCTCTCCGCCCACCTCTACCGCCCGGCGGTAGTGGCGGGAGCGCTGATTTTTTACGGTGTGCTGTTCCTCTTGCCGGAACGCAAAAAAGGGGTCAAAACGCTGCACGTGGAGGCACTTTCACCCAAAACGGCATTCTTTGTGGGGTGCTTTCAGGTACTCTCCCTGGTGCCGGGCACCTCGCGCTCCGGCTCTACCATTCTCGGCGGCATCACGCTGGGGCTGACCCGCCCGGCGGCGGCGGAATTCTCGTTTTTTCTCGGCATCCCCACCATGCTCGGTGCAGGATTGCTCAAAAGCGTGAAATTCTGCCGTGCGGGGCTGTCGCTGACCTCCCGCGAGGCATTGTTACTGGCGTCAGGGACGCTTTGCGCCTTCCTTGTCTCGCTGGCCGCCATTCGTTTTCTCCTTGATTTTGTGCGCCGCCACAGTTTTGCCGCGTTCGGTGTTTACCGGATTCTGCTCGGCATTGCCGTGCTGGCACGGATTATTTTTACATAGCCTGACAGGCTAAGGAAAGTTGCTATGGAAGTTGAAAAATTACAGATCTCCTACCCCGTTATTGTGGAGGGCAAATACGACCGTCTGCGCCTTCTTTCGGTTATTGACGCGAACATTTACACCACGGAGGGGTTCGGCATTTTCAAAAAGAAAGAAAAACTGGCGCTGTTCCGTGCGCTTGCCGCCGCCACCCCGGTGATCGTGCTGACCGACCCTGACGGGGCGGGCACGCAGATCCGTTCGTTTCTCACGGGCGTGATCCCCAAAGAGCGGCTGATCCCCCTGTATGTGCCGCAGATCCGGGGCAAGGAACCCCGCAAAAAAGAACCGTCCGCCGCCGGATTTCTCGGCGTGGAGGGGCAGGAACGGGAGCGGCTGTACCGCCTGTTTCTCCCATTTGCAAACGGAGAGCGCCCCGCCCCCGCACAGCCGATCACCAAAGCCGACCTGTATGAGGACGGTTTGACCGGCGCCGCAAACAGCGCGGCGCGGCGCGCCGCGCTGGCGCGGCAGTTTGACCTGCCGGAGGATATGACCCCCAATGCCCTGCTTTCCGCATTGAATATCATCACCGACCTCCCCGGCTATCGCGCGGCGCTCGCCCACATTTTCTGACCGACCGCCCGACATTTTTGAAAAAAAACAAAAAACCCCTTGCAAAAGGAAAAGTTTTGTGTTATAATCACTCTGTTGCTGGTGTAGCACAGGGGTAGTGCAGCTGATTCGTAATCAGCAGGTCGTGAGTTCAAATCTCACCACCAGCTCCACAAAAAAGGAAGCCGCGGTTGCGGCTTCCTTTTTTTGCGGCTTTTCTGACCCGTACGGAAGACTTGCCCCCACCGGTCGCCCGCCGCGTCAGCGATAGTACACGTAATACACGATGATGGTGCGCACGGCGCCGCCGTGCTCCAAGTCCGGCGCGGTAATCACCACCCCGTCGTGCGAGAGCAGCTCCGCCGCCTGCATCTCCGCGATTTTACAGCGCATCAGCACGTCCGCAGAGGCGAAAACCAGCAACTCGTCATCCCGGATGTTCAGCCCGCCGGAGCGGCCGATAACCTCCTCCACGTCGTCTTTGCGCTCGGTCACATACTTCACGTGGTGCCCGCAGATGCGCTTTGCCATATCCATCCGGTAGCGTTTGCTTTCCGGATTTTTGCTTTTGGTCAGTTTTTCAAATACCTTCCACATCTCACACCCTCCAGATCTCCGCCGTGCCGGGCGCTGTCTCCCGGTCGCCGCCCGCGTGCGTTTGCCCGGTCAGCAGTTCCGCAGCGCCCGCCGGTAAGGGGAACGCAAAAGGCTCCTGCCCCCGGTTGGCGGCAATCCACAGCGTTTGCGTGGCGCCGCGGCGGCGGTAAAGAATCGCGTGGGCGGCGCAGTTCAGAATTTCAAAATCGCCGTTTGCCAGCGCCGGATTTTCCCGCCGGATTTCCCCCAGCCGCCGATAGTGCGCAAGCAGTGTGCCGTCCTCTGCCCCCCACGGAAAGGGGCGGCGGCAAAACGGGTCGTGATACCCTTCCAGCCCCGCTTCGTCCCCGTAAAAGACCGACGGCACGCCAAACACCGTAAACTGTACCGTAGAGGCGACCAAAAGCCGCGCCACGGCGGTTTGCCGCTCGGTCCCGTCCATTCTCATATCCCGCAGGGTCGCGTTCGGGATGCCGGTATCCGGCTTGCCGCCAAGCACGGTGAGAATCCGCTCGGTATCATGGGTAGAAAGAATGTTCATCAGGGAGTGACAGACGCCGGTGGGGTAGGAACCCCACAGCTCCGTCAGGGTCTTTGCCAGCGCCGGGGCGTTGCCGTCCTTTGCAAAAGCAATCAGCGCGGTGCGCAAAGGGTAGTTCATCACGCTGTCCAACTGCCTGCCCGCAAAATAGCGGCGGCGGTGCCCGTAGGAAATCTTGTCTGCGGCGTTTTCCCATACTTCCCCCAGCACCAGCCCCTCGCCGCCCGTGGTCGCCTTGACCCGCGCGCGGAGCGCGTCCAGAAACTCGTCGGGCAGTTCGTCCGCCACGTCCAGCCGCCAGCCGGAAACGCCCATGTTCAGATATTTTTCGATAATACCGCCCTCGCCGGTAAAGTACGCCCGCACGTCGGGCATGGCGAGGTTGAGTTTGGGCAGGATGTCCACCCCCCACCAACTTTCGTAATCATCGGGGAACCGGCGGAAGATGTACCAGTGAAAATAGGGCGACTGCTTGGACTGATATGCCCCCAGCGTGGGGTAAGTGCCGCGGCGGTTGAAATATTTGCTGTCGTCCCCCGTGTGGTTGAACACCCCATCCAGAATCACGCGCATTCCGCGCGCGCGGCAGCCCTCAATCAGGGCGCGGAGCGCCGCCTCACCGCCGAATTGCGCGTCTACCTCTTCATAATCCCCGGTGTCATACTTGTGGTTGGAAGCGGCGCGGAAAATAGGACTTAAATACAGCACCGTTACGCCAAGAGAAGCGAGATAGTCCAGCTTTTCCAGCACCCCCCAAAGCGTGCCGCCGAAAAATTCATCATTTTTCACAGGCGCACCGGGATAAGCGCCAAACTGCTCAATCTCCTCGTTCCAGTGCTCATGGTAGTACGCGTCGGCGCGGCGCTCCCCCTTACCGGGGGCAAAGCGATCCACAAAAACGTGATACATCGTGCCCCCCGCGAACCATGAGGGGGTGGTGAAACCATCCTCACTGACCAACAGACGGAAGCGCCCGGAGGACGCAGGTGAGAGCGAAAAGGTCACGTTGTCGCGCGTGGAGGAAAACAGCGTGTCATCCCCGCGCAAAAACAGAATTTCGTAGTAAAAGAGACCGAACCCGCGCGCGCCGCACAACTCCGCCATGGAAAGCGAAAGCACATACGTGTCCACCCCCAGCGAGGAGGTAACAAACGAAAACGGGAGATCCGCGTCCTCCCCCCCGTCCGGCGCGATGCGAAGCACCGCCCCCGCGGCGCCCAGCGCCGCGGGAATCCGCAAGGTCAGTTGTACCGTGTCGGAACGGAAAAACGCCCCCTTGAGGGAAGCGTCGGTATCCCCCACGCGCTTTTCCAGCACGGGCAGGGGGCAGGTGAGCGGGTAACGGAGAATCATATCAAAACATCAGAGGAGAAAACGAAAAAAGTTTCCTCCGGGCTCCTTTAAAAAGTTTACGGAATGGGGGCGGGTTTGTGTGGTATCTTGCTTTGTTGGCAGTAGGGGCGACCGGTGGTCACCCGCTGTTCGGCAAAATCTGATTTCCGTAGGGGAGGGGTTTCCCCTCCCGCCGGCTAAGCAAAAACTCCAAGCCTAACAATCCCTCAGGCGCTGACGCGCCGGCTCCCTTTACTGGGGGGGAGCCTTTTGGTTTGTGCGAACATTGTGGGGAAGCACTTTGTCCTCCGTAGGGGGGCATTCCATATGCCCCCGCTGTTTGGAATTGAATCTTAACAACCGGCGGCGCACTCCAGAGCCTCCCCTGTGTAAGGGGAGGTGCCGCGCGGAGCGCGGCGGAGGGGTTGTACCTAACGCAAACTATCTTTCTTTTCTGCTCTTCAAACTTTCAGCCTTTACAATCCCTCAGGCGCTTTCGCGCCAGCTCCCTTTACCGGGGGGAGCCTTTGGGATTGTGCGAACATTGCGAGCGTGCACTTTGCCCGCCGATTCCATATCCGCCCGCTATATGGAATCTGATTTCAGCAACCCGGCGGGTGCTTGCCCCGCCCTGCGGGTAGAAAAGTACGGAAAGCGAACAGCGGGAGGGGCGATCCCTCCCCTACAAGTTAGTTTTTTGTCATGGGGCGGGCGGATATGGAATCCGCCCCTACGGAGGTTGTGCGAACATTGCGGATAGACGTTTACTTTTGCAAAAGCCCCGCACCTT
>URMC01000105.1 GCA_900548735.1 uncultured Eubacteriales bacterium
ACGTGCGTGTGGACTTCTATCTTTCTCCGGCGGATGGCTTTGAACTGCGCACGCTGGCGCCCTATGCCACGGTGGATATCGGCAGGCTTGCCGCCGGAGAGAAGCGCACCGTGACCTACGGCTTTCCGGATGTGCCGGGCAACCGGCGTCTGAGCGCGGTTGTTTCCGGTTCGGTGGGCAAAAAACGGTATGCCGACACCGCGTACCTGTTGCTCACACCGGCGATGATCTCCAAAATTCTGCCCCTGACCGAAAAAACCGAAAAGGACGGCAAGGAGATTGCCAACCCCTTCGCTTATGCCGAAATTTGCAACTTCACACCGCGTAAACTTGCAATTTCGGGTCTTTCCCTGAAATTGTGGGAAACCTTGGGCAAGCCGCCTTTCCCCGCTCATACGCTGAACCTGCAAGGGGGGTATATTCCGCCGTTTTCCACTCTGACTGTATGGCAACGCCCGAAGGACAGCGGGCTTGTCGCCGCGGATTTCAATGCCCGGTACGGCACATCCCTGATAGAAGGGGAAGACCTTCTCATCACCGAAACCGCCGTGCTGGATACCGAGCCGTTTGGCAGGCGGCTGGATCTGACCGCGGGGAACGAGTTGCTTTCCCGCGCCCCCTTCGGGTGCTATTGCACCAAGGAAAACGATATTGTAAAAGACGTGCCGATTCTCTATGCAAGAGACCCCGGGATGACAGTGTCCATGCGGAAACTGCCCGCCGGGGAGGAGCTACCCGCCCCCGGAAAAACGCTTGCCGCACAGCTGCCGCCCGCCGTTGCCTGCCCCGTGCATGGGGAGAATGCGGAGCAGGAGCCAAGCGGCAAAAAGAAGCCGTGGGTCACGCGCCTTTTACATGCGCCGCTGATACCGCTGGAGGCGGCTCAGTTGGTTGCCGGGGCGCTTGCCGCGGTGAAGGATCTCCTGTGGGAGAAAAAGTAACGTTTGATATTGACACACGAAGAACGATCGAATCCGGCATCATTTTATACGCTGTATGGAGGGCAACTGCTTAACTCATTTTCAAAAAAACCACCCCCGGTAAGCCGCATCGTGGCTTGCCGGGGGTGGGTTCTTTGTATTTTATTTTTGTTTGGCTTCCTCAAAGGGGCACACATCGTTGACCAGCGCCGGGAGCAACCGGATGCCGAAACGGAACGCCTTTTCGGAGAAGCGATATTCAGGCAGGAGTTCCGGCCCGCAGGAGTTGGAGCCGATCCCGTCCTGCCGGTAGTCCAGATTGACCACGGTGTCGGCAAGGGGCTTCAACTCATAGTCGTGCCTGGTTGTTTCCAGCATTTTGGGCGTGAAGTGCGAGCAGTTGAAACTGAAATCCGCGTCGGTTTCGGCGGCAAGCAGTCCGTGCCCCTCCATGTTGGCAACAAACATCCACTTGGTGTCGGCGTGCGCCATGTTTTCCTGCGGGCGCACGTAGTGCTCAAAATTGTCGTTGGCGGTGGTTTCAAACTCGCCGAGCCGGGAGGAGTGACGAAGGTCGGCATACGAAGCGCCGGGGCCGCGCCCGAAGTAGCGCACACGCTCAAATCCGGCAGGGCAGGTGAACTGCACGCCGAAGCGGGGCAGGTGATCAAAGGTGCGCAGATCCCGCACGGTCACGTCAAAATCCAGCGTAACGCCGCCCTCGGCAAAGAAGGTGTAGGTTGCCGCGGCGTGAAGCACCGGCTCAAAAATTTTTCCGCCGTGGGAGAGTGCCGCTGTGACCTTGACATATTTGTCGGTTTTCTCGCTCACCCGGCAGGCATAGCACTTGGTGCTTGCCTCGTGCAGTTTTTGCTCCTTCCATTTCAGGTTGATTCGGCGGTCGTTATCCGTGGGGGCGCGCCAGATATTCAGGTCAACGGGGGAGGTCAGCAACTCGGTGCCGCGGTCCGCAATCGAGGAAATCAGCCCGTGGGCGCGATCTACGGTATAAACCGTATCGTTGGTGGTGATGACAAAATCGCGGTCGGTTTCGGCAAGGCGGATGCGCGCGGCAGGGGAGATGCGGTCGGCAATCGCCGGGGCGGTTTTCTTGGCGGAAAGCTCAAACTGCTCAAAGCCCACCTCGTATCCCACTTCACTCCACGGGGTGGAGGTGTTTTGCCGCAGGGAAACCGTCAGGGTGCACCAACCGTCGGTCAGTTTTTCGTTGAAATAGGGCAGGGCAAACGTGCGGCTGTATCCGGGGGCAATGGCAAGCTCGGTTTTTCTCCCCTCGGCAAGCAACTTGCCGTTGCGCTCCAGGCGCCAGTAAAGGTCAAGGTCGCTGAGATCGCGGAACTGCCGCAGATTGCGGATTTTCAGCTTTCCGTTCTCGTATTCCGCTTCAAAGGGTTTGATGACCTGTTTGTATTCTTTCATCCCGGTGTGCGGCACGCGCGTGGGGGAGACCAGCCCGTCCACGCAGAAGTTGCCGTCGTTCGGCACGTCGCCGAAGTCCCCGCCGTACACAAAATGCGGGTCGGTATAAATATGATTGCCCGTGGCAACCGAGTGATCCAGCATTTCCCACACGCAACCGCCGAAAAACCAGTCGTATTTGTAAATCAAATCCCAATACGCCTTCAGGCACCCGGGGCCGTTACCCATCGCGTGGCTGTATTCGCAAAGGAACAGCGGCGCTTTGACATAGCGGTTATCGCGGTACTTTTTCAGAATTTCGTCCACGGAGGGGTACATCCGGCTGTCTACCGAGGTCACGGGGGAGTTCACCGCCTCTTTTTCCGCAGGCGGGATGTTGTTGGTTTTGGAGCCGTAGGCAATGCGGCGGGTGATGTCCTCACAGTGGATGAGGTTGCGCGGGTCGCGTGCGCGCAGATACTCTGCCATTTTCACCTGATTCTGCCCGATGCCCGACTCATTGCCCAGCGACCAGAGAATCACGCACGCGTGGTTTTTGTCCCGCTCGTACATCCGCGTCACGCGGTCAAGGTAAGCGTCCGTCCAGTCTGCGGAGTCGGTGAAATAGTCCCAGTTGCCGATGCCCTGCGCGCCGTGGGTTTCGAGGTCTGTTTCGTCTACCACGTAAAAGCCGTATTGGTCGCAAAGCGAGAGAAACCGTGGGTCGTTGGGGTAGTGGCTGGTGCGGATCATATTGACGTTGTGGCGTTTGAGCAGCAAGAGGTCAGCAATCATATGATCCATCGGCGTGGCGGAGCCGAGGTAGGGGTGGCTGTCATGCCGGTTGACCCCGCGCGCCTTTACTTTTTTGCCGTTGATCAGCACCGTGCGGTTGACGATCCGGAAATCACGGAAGCCGATGTTCTGGCAGATATACTCGTTTCCGCAGGCGAGATACAAGCGGTAAAGGGTGGGTACCTCGTCGCTCCAAAGGGCGGGGTGCCTGACCGTAACGGTAAATTTGCCGGTGTCGGCTGCCGTCAGCGTTCCGGCGGCAAGTTCCGCACCATCCGGCGCCAGCAGCCGGTAGGAGACCTCTTTTTCGCCGTTCAGCGACAGCGTTACGTCCGCCGTTGCCTCGCTGAAATCGTCGGAAAGATAGGTGCGCACGTCAAAGTCGGTCAGGTGCACCGGGTCACGCGCCAGCAGATAGACCTCCCGGAAGATGCCGGAGAAGCGAAACTTGTCCTGGTCTTCGAGATACGAGCCGTCACACCATTTCAGCACCACCACGGCAAGCGTGTTTTTGCCATCGTTGAGGAAATCGGTGATGTCGACCTCACTGGTCATATGAGAGACCTGGCTGTACGCCGCAAATTTGTTGTTGACAAAGAGATAAAAACAGGAATCCACGCCCTCAAAGCTGAGGTAAATGCGCTTGGCGGCAAGGGTTTTGGCGTCCATGTAAAAATCGCGCAGATACAGCCCGCAGGGGTTGTTGTCCGGCACGTGAGGCGGGTCAAACGTGAAAGGATAGTTGACGTTGGTGTAGTTGGGGGTGTCATATCCTTTGTTCAGCACGGTTTGCCAACTGCGGGGCACGGGCATTTTGTCCATTGCCGCGCGGTCAAATTCCGGCAGACGGAAGTCCTCCAATTCCGAAAGGGATTTGTAAAACCGGAAATCCCAATCCCCGCAAAGCGAGGTGAAATAGGGGCTTGCCGCGCGGCGCCCGCCGGCGGCGCGCTCGTTTGCAAAGGGGATAAAGTACGCGCGCGGCGCCTCGCACCCCACGTGCAGTTTGTGCTGGTTTTCGTGGCAGTCAAATGTAAAAAACATTCTGAACTTCCTTTCTCCGCTTAAAATTATCGGAAATAATATCCACAGACATTGTACCATACCCCGCGGGGCTTGTCAACGGATTGCACGAATTTCTTTCCCCCTTTTTTCGGCGCTTTTCCCTTTACAAAAATGCAAATATGTGGTATAATGTGTTGAGTTTGGCGAAAGGAGAAGGAAAATGCGGCTGGATAAATTTTTCAGCGCCGCGGCGGTGCTTTCCCGAAAGGAGTGCGCGCGGGCGGTGCGCGCCGGGCGGGTGACGGTCTGCGGTGCGGTGGCAAAAAAGCCGGATCAGCCCTGCGACCCCGAAAAAGACGAGATCTGCCTTGACGGGGTGCGGATCGGCTATCGGAAAAACCACTACATTCTTCTCTACAAGCCGGACGGGGTCGTCAGCGCTACGGAGGACGGAAAGGACGAGACCGTGCTCTCACTCCTGCCCCCGGAGTACACGGCGGGGGGG
>URMC01000106.1 GCA_900548735.1 uncultured Eubacteriales bacterium
CAGTATGTTCGCCGCCGTAATGTTTGTATGGCATTTTCTTTTTGCCGACAATGGGTATTGCCCCTTGTCGGAAAAAATAAAATGCCGTTAAAGGAATACGAAAAGGGGGCTTTTTGAAAAAAGCCCCCTCTTAAACTCCCGCAAAAACTTTCCAGCAGCTGACGCCGGAACGTTGGGAGTGTGCACCCAAAGTAACGTATCAGCCGGTCAGCCGCACCGCAAGGTGCCCCCGCCGGAGGCGGTATCCGCAAGGCGCCGCCGGAATGTCGGGCGAATGTTCCGAAAAATTACGCCCTCAGTTCCGCCAGTTCCAGAATCAGCCGTTCGGTCTTTTCCCAACCGAGGCACGGGTCGGTAATCGACTTTCCGTACTCGCCGCCCTCCGGCTTCTGCGCGCCGTCCTCCAGATACGATTCCACCATCAACCCCTTGACCAACCGGTAAATATCCGGGTTGTGCCGCGTGCTGTGCAGAATCTCTTTGGCGATTCTCGGCTGCTCGTCAAACCGCTTGCCGGAGTTGCAATGGTTGGTATCCACAATCACGCCGGGGTTCTGCAATCCGCTTTTCGCATACAGTTCCGACAGCATCTGCAAATCCTCATAATGATAGTTTGCCTGCATGTTACCATGCCGGTCCACTGAGCCGCGCAGGATCGCATGCGCCAGCGGGTTGCCTTTGCTTTCCGCCTCCCAGCCCGCGTACAGAAACGTGTGCGGGTGTTGCGCGGCGGTGATGGAGTTCATCATCACCGAAAGATCCCCCCCGGTGGGGTTTTTCATGCCTACCGGGATGTCCAGCCCGCTTGCCACCAGCCGGTGCTGTTGGTTTTCCACCGAGCGCGCCCCTACCGCCACATAGGACAGCAAATCCGCCAGATACTGGTGGTTTTCCGGGTACAGCATCTCGTCCGCCGAGGAAAGCCCGCTTTCCTCCAGCGCATGCAGGTGCAACTTGCGGATAGACAGCAGGCCTTTGAGCAGATTCGGGGAGCTTTTCGGGTCGGGCTGGTGCAGCATCCCCTTGTACCCATCCCCCGTGGTGCGGGGCTTGTTGGTATAAATGCGGGGGATGATGATGATTCTGTCCTTCACCTTCTCCTGCACCGTGTGCAGGCGCGAAATGTACTCGAGCACCGCGTCCTCACGGTCGGCGGAGCAGGGTCCGATCACCAGAATCAGTTTGTCACTGTTGCCGAGAAACACCTCGCGGATCCCGCGGTCGTTCTCGGCTTTTTTTGCCGCCGCGGCAGGAGAAAGCGGGTACATCGCCCGAATCTCCTGCACCGTGGGCAGTTTACGTTTGAGTTCCATATTCATTCTCTTACCTCGTTATCTGTGTTCGTCAAAATACCGGCGCCGCTCGGTGGAAAGGCGCATCATCTGCCGGATGGCGGCAACGTCGCCCGCCTCAATGTACCCGCGTAAAGCGGCAAACGTGTCCGCAAACCGATCCATCCCCGCCAGCAGTTCTTTTTTATTGAGTAAAAACAACTCGCTCCACATTCCGTCATTGATCTTGGCAATGCGCGTCAGATCGCGGAAGGAGTCGCCCGTGTAATCGGCAAGATGCTCCGCGTTTTTGCAGTCCATCAGGCACACGGCAATGCAATGCGTCAGCTGGGAAAGAAACCCGACCATCTCATCGTGCGCCGCAGGGGTAAGGCAGGAAATTCTGCCGCAACCGAGAAACGCCCCCAGTTCCCGGCAGGTCTCCACCGCCTCATCGCTGTTTCTTTCGGTCGGGGTGATGATAAAATTTGCCCCGCGAAAGAGCGCCGGGTCGGCGTTCTCCACACCGCTGACCTCGCGCCCCGCCATCGGGTGCGCACCGATAAACTCCAGGTCCGGGCGCAGGATCGCCTGTACCGCGTCCACCACGCCGCATTTCACGCCCGTAACATCAGTCAAGAGCGCACCTTTTTTGAAATATGATTGATTTTCTTCCGCAAAACGCACCACGTCATGGGGGTAAAGCGCAAAAACCAACAAATCATACTCAGAAAGAAATGCGGGGTCCGGCACGGTCACCCCACGCGTGATCCAGCCCTTTTCCAGGGCAAAATCAATCGCGGACTGCCGTTTTTCCACTGCGCCGACCGAAAAACCTTTTTCCGAGAGCGCCGCGGCGTAACTGCCGCCGATCAGTCCGAGACCGATGATCAATATTTTCGTATTGCGGTCAAACCTCATCCTGCACCTCCAACCCCAGCCGCCGCAGGTCTGCGGCATACGTGGGATAACTCTTGTTCAGCGCCTCGGCACCCTCAATCTCGCCCCCGAAGCGCGCACAAAGAAGCGATAATGCCATCACTATGCGATGGTCATTGTGCGCGGAAAACGGCGTTTGCGGCGCGTGCGCGCCGCCCGAAACCGTTACCCGGTTTTCGCCGATTTCCACCCGCACGCCGCAGCGCGCCAGTTCCTCTTTCATACTCCCGGCGCGGTCGCTCTCCTTGATGCGCAAGCGCGCCGTGCCGGTAAACTCGCCGCCGTGTTGCAGTGCCGCCAGCGCAAACAGCACCGGGGCAAGGTCGGGGCAGGCGGAAACGTCAATTTCGGCGCCCGGCGTGCGGAGCTTTTCCGCCAGCGCCGGGAAAACCCGGTCGCCCTGCCGGCTGTTGCCGTCAAGCCCCGTGACGCACACGTTGCCGCCAAGTTCCGTAAGGGCAAGAAGCGGCGCGGCGTTGGACCAATCCCCTTCCGCCGTGTGCTCCCCCGGCATATAAAACTGCCCGCCGGGAATTTGAAAAACGCCCGGTGCGGTTTCGTGTATCGCCACGCCGAAGCGCCCCAGAATATCCGTTGTCAGATCGATATACGGGCGGCTTTCGACAGGCGGGCGCACCGTCAGTGTGCTCTCCCCCGCAAGGCGCGGGAGCGCAAACAACAGCCCCGTGGCAAACTGACTGCTGACGTTGCCCGGTATCTCATAGTCGCCGGGCGGTAAAACACCCCGCAACGTGATGCGTTTTGCGGCTTTTTCCATCAAAATACCCTTCCCCGCAAACGCCGTTTCGTACACGCCGATCCCGCGGGCAAACAGCCGCTCGGTACCCTCAAACACCGCCTCACCCCCGGTCAGCGCAGGCGGGATGCAAAAGCGCAGGGTACTGCCGCTCTCCCCGCAGGGGAAACGCCGTACTGCGGGCGGCTCGCCGCCCCCCGAAACCGTTACGGTCGTTCCCTCCCGCGAAAACGTGGCACCGAGCGCGGGCAGACACCCCAGCGTTGCCCGCATATCCTCGCTTTCCGAAATACCGTGAATGCGGCTCTCACCCCTTGCCAGCGCCGCCGCCAGCAACAGCCGGTGCGCCGCGCTTTTGGAAGGGGGTGCCGCCACGGTACCGTGGGCGCGCCCCGGTAAAATACGCAGTTTCATTACTCGCCCCCCACACCGTTCAAACCGGGATTTTCTTTGCACATATCGGGGGATATCGCTTTTTTGTCCGTTTCTTTTGCACGGTCGATCAGCACATCCATCGCTTCTGTATACCCGGCAAATCCGCGCCCCTTGACGGTGTGGATTGCCACCGGGGAAAGGAAACTTACGCGCCGGTAAGGCTCTCTTGCGTCTACATCCGAGATGTGCACCTCCACCACCGGAATCCCCACCGCCTTGACCGCGTCCGCAAGGGCAATGCTGGTGTGCGTGTATGCGGCGGGATTGAACACAATCCCGTCCACCCCCGAAAAGTAGGCATTCTGAATAGCGTCCACCAGCGCGCCTTCGTGGTTGGACTGGAAAAACTCCACCGTAACGCCGCGTTTTTCCGCGTGGGCGCGCACCAGCGCCACCAAATCTTCATAGGTTTCATGACCGTAAATCTCCGGCTCCCGAATGCCCAAAAGATTCAGGTTCGGCCCGTTCAACACCAGAATTTTCATCCTTTTGCCGCCTCCCATACCGCATTTGCAACCGCCGCCACGTCCCCGCCTGCCACGCGTACGCGGCGGTCGGCAGTGGCAAGATAGCGCGGGTAGCGCACCTCATACAGGCGTTCCAGCGCCGCGCGCCCCGCCGCCAGCGGGCGGTCGGGGGTGGGGATGATCTCTGCGGGGTCGCGGTCAAGAAAGACCAGCACCCCGTTTTTCTTCAACTCCCGCACATTTTCTTCTTTCAAAATTGCTCCGCCGCCGGTGGCGATCACCGCGCCGCTCTGCCCTGCCAGGGCGTGGATCACCGCAGTTTCCTCTTCCCGGAAAGCCGCCTCGCCGTGTGTGGCAAAAAACGTGGCAATCGGCACTCCGATGCGCGCCAACACCTCTTCGTCTGCGTCAAAAAACGGCTTGCCCAGTTTTTCCGCAAGGCATTTGCCAACGGTGGTCTTTCCCGCGCCGGGCATTCCGGTCAGCACGATATTGCGCTTTTCGGCAAGCAGCTCCCGGTAAATACGCTCGGTTTTTTCGGGTGGCTGCGGTTGGTCAAAAAACAGTTCCGCCGCCGCCACCGCCTGCCGCACCAGCATATAAAGCCCGCCCGTGGCGGGGATGCCGCGCGCTTCGGCGTCCAGCACCAGCCCCGTGCGCAACGGGTGATAAATCGCGTCCACCACGCCGCAAAGCCGCGGGAACGCCGCAAGATCCACCGGCACGCCGCCGGTCTCCGGATACATCCC
>URMC01000107.1 GCA_900548735.1 uncultured Eubacteriales bacterium
ACTTTTGTTTCATCAGATTCCTTAGTCGTTTTTCTTTGCAGGTGTAGGCGCAAAGAAAAACTATCAAAAGAAACGCCCTTAAGGGAGACGCGAAAGAGGGGGCTTTTTGAAAAAAGCCCCCTCTTGACTCCCGCAAAAACTTTTCGGCGATTGTTGCCGGAATGTCTGGCGTGTGCACCCAAAGTAGCGCGCCAGCCTGTCAGCCCCCGCCGGAGGCGGTATCCGCAAGGCGGTGCCGGAATGTCGGGTGAGCGTACCCGAAATGGCGCGCCGTGTGTTAATTCAACCCCTTTTCGCGGCGTTTGGCGGCGAAATAAGCGTCGCGGTCGCGGTCGCGGACACGGCGGAACGCCTCAAACGTTTTCGCGCGCACCAGCGCGCCGTTCTCGGCACCGTAATCGTTCGATTCGCTCCCGTAATACCCCCACGCAAGCAACGTCCGCGCGCCGGCATCATATGCCGCCTCGGTAGCGGCGATAATGTCCTCTTCTCTTCCCCTCGGATTCTGATAGGTCTGAATCCACACGTTGTGGTCTTTTCCGTATCGGTTGGCAAAGGCAAGGTTTTGTTTCGTTGCCTCAAACACAAAATCGTATACGTCCAGCGCCGGGTTTTTCTTCTGCGTGTCAATCCAATAGGGGTCGGAGCCGATGCTTGCCATGTGCGGCAGCGCCGCCACGCGCCCGGCGTTTTCCAGATTCATCCCATAGGTGCCCAGCATCACGCAGACCGTGTTCTTCATCCCCTTGGAGGCGCTGTATTCCGTCATCTCCCGGAAATAGTCTACTACCGACTCCGCGCCAAACTCCATGGTCTCCTCGTTCGGTTCCTCCGGCATTTCGTGCCCGTAGCGGGCGAAAAACCGCTCCCGGCAGGTGGGGCAGGTGCAGGCGTAAAAGGTCTTGCCGTCCGCCTTTTTCAGCGGCAGGTGCGGCTCGTCCCAAAAGATTGTCTCGCCCCCGATAAACGCCGCCGCGTCTACCCATTCTTTCGTGAACGCGCGGAACGCGGGGTGATACAGGCACGGGCGGCGCGGGTCAAAACTCCCGTCCGAATAAATCATATGTGCCTCCGGGTGATACCCGAGAAAATGCGCCGTGTCCCCGGGGGAGCCCGCAATGCCCCAGTTGTCTACCCATACGTCCATGCCGCACTCTCGGGTCATTTCCACCAACTCCTTCATCACCTTCAGGTGCCGGTTCCAGTCCGTGTGCGAAAGCATATGGACTACGGTATCAATCCCGTTTGCCGCCATATCCTCAAAATCCACCTTCGCATGGTGCGGCATCCGGTTGCCGTGATATGCCATGCCGAGAGAAAGTTTTCCCATCGTTGTTACCTCCGGTTTTCTGCATACTGCATATTGATTAGGCAAGCGTTGCCTATTTCACCATTATAACGGAATTGCCCGGCGAAATCAAGCCCCGCGTAAAAAATAAAAAGTTTTTCAAAACCCCTTGACAAACGCATTTTGTCGGATTATACTGTGAGCGTAAAAGGTTGAACAATTATTCAACTATTTGTTTGAAAGGAGCAGCCATGGAAAAAAAGACCGAAAAAACGCACCACCCGCGGCACAATCATGAAGAAGCGGTGGGCGAAGTGCGGGCGGCACTGCCGCCGGAGGATGCGCTGATTGACCTGGCGGAGCTTTACAAAACATTTGGCGACAGCACGCGCATCAAAATTCTGTACGCGCTTTTTGAATCCGAGCTTTGCGTGTGCGGCATCGCGGGGCTGCTGGGGATGACGCTTTCCGCCATCTCACACCAGTTGCGCATCCTGCGGGCGGCAAAACTGGTGGATTACCGGCGCGAGGGGCGCACGCTCTACTACTTCCTCGCGGACGACCACGTGCGCACGATCTTAGGGCAGGGGATGGAACATATCGGTGAGGACGCTCACCGCGGGAACACCTGAAAACACATCACAAAAAAGGGGAAAAGTTATGAGAAAGGTATTTGAACTGGAAGATCTGGATTGCGCCAACTGCGCCGCCAAAATGGAGGACGCCGTGCGCCGTATCGAGGGAGTGACCGATGTTTCGGTCAACTTTATCGCACAGAAAATGACGCTGGAAGCGCCGGACGATATTTTTGACAAGGTTGTCAAAGCCGCGGTCAAGGTTTGCCGCAAGGTAGAGCCGGACTGCACCGTTCACGTCAAATGAGCCGCAAACAAAAAAAGATGCGCAACCGGATTCTCCTCTCGGCAGGGCTTCTGGTTGTTGCGTTTCTCCTGGAAAAAACGGTTCTTGCCGGGGCGCCGCTCTGGGCGCTGTTGCTGATCTACCTGCCCGCCTATTTTGCGGCGGGGTACGACGTGCTGTGGCGCGCCGCGCGCAACATCGCGCACGGGCAGGTGTTTGACGAAAACTTTCTGATGTGCGTTGCCACCGTGGGCGCGCTGGCGGTCGGTTTTCTACCCTCCGGTGATGCGGAGTTTGCCGAGGCTTCCTTCGTCATGATTTTCTATCAGACGGGGGAACTCTTTCAGAGTGTGGCGGTCGGCAAAAGCCGCAAGTCCATCTCCGCGCTGATGAACATCCGCCCCGACGTGGCGATTGTCGTGCGTGACGGGGTGGAAAGCGAGGTTTCGCCCGAATCCGTGGCGGTGGGGGAGACGATTCTCCTGCGCCCCGGCGACCGGATACCGCTGGACGGCGAGGTGCTGACCGGCACCTCCGACCTTGACACCGTGGCGCTGACCGGGGAGTCCGCCCCCCGCGCGGTCGCACCCGGCGACAAGGTGATCAGCGGGTGCACCAACCTTTTCGGCGTGCTGACGGTGCGTGTTTCCTCCGTGTACGGGGAGTCCACCGTGGCAAGAGTGCTGGAACTGGTGGAAAATTCCGCCGCCAAAAAGTCGAAAAGCGAGCAGTTTATCACGCGTTTTGCGCGGTATTACACCCCTGCGGTGGTGATTGCGGCGGTGCTGCTCGCGTTCTTACCTCCGATTTTCAGCGGGGATTTTGCGGGCAACTTTACCCTGTGGCTGACCCGCGCGCTGACGTTTCTGGTGGTTTCCTGCCCCTGCGCGCTGGTGATTTCGGTTCCGCTGGCGTTTTTCGGCGGGATTGGCGGGGCTTCCCGCTTCGGCGTGCTGATCAAGGGCTCCAAGGACTTGGAGGCGCTGGCACGCACCGAGATCTGCGCGTTTGACAAAACCGGAACGCTGACCCGCGGCAATTTTGAGGTTGCGGGGGTCTATCCGGGCTCAAAACACAGCACGTCCGGGGGGATATCGGAAGAAGAGCTTTTGTTGCTGGGTGCCTCTGCGGAGGCGCACAGCACGCACCCGGTCGGCAAGGCGCTCTTGAACGCGGCGGCAAAGAAGGGGCTGGAACTCCTGCCGGTGGGTGAGGTGCGCGAGGTTGCCGGGCGCGGCGTGGTCGCCACCATCGGTGGTGACGAGATTGCCGTGGGCAACGACAAGCTGATGCATGAGTGCGGCATAGCCGAAGTGCTGACCGACGTGCCGGTGGGCACGGTTATCCATTTGGCGAAAAACGGCGCATATATGGGGGCTATTTTGATTTCAGACACCCTCAAGCCCGGCGCGGCGGAAGCCATCAAGGGCTTGCAGGAAGCAGGCGTGCGCCGCACCGTCATGCTGACGGGTGACCGCGAGGCGGTTGCCGCGGCGGTAGCGAAAGAGCTGGGGCTGACGGAATATCATGCCGAGCTGTTGCCTGCCGACAAGGTGAACGAGGTGGAAGCATTGCTGAACGCCCCGCGCCGCGGCGGCGTGGCATTTGTGGGTGACGGGATCAATGACGCACCGGTGCTTTCCCGTGCGGATGTGGGCATTGCGATGGGGGCGCTGGGTTCCGACGCGGCGATCGAAGCCGCGGACGTGGTGCTGATGGACGACGATCCGCGCAAGATCTCCCGTGCGATCCGTCAGGCGCGCAAAACGATCGGTATCGTGCGGCAGAACATTGTGCTGGCGCTGGCGATCAAAGCGATCGTGCTGGTGTGCAGTGCGTTTGGGTGGCTTGGCGCCTTGCAGATGCCGCTGGCGGTATTTGCCGATGTCGGCGTAGCCGTGCTGGCAATTCTTAATTCCATGCGCGCTTTGCGCGCGTGAGGGGACGCGCCGGGGGCGCCTTTTGCAAAAGGCGCCCACGGACCCCCGCGAAAACCTTTGAAAAAGGGATTGGCGCACGCCGGGAAACGCACCTAACATCCCGGCACCGCCTTGCGGCGGGGCGAATAGGCTGATACGTCACTTTGGGTGCGCCCGCCCAATGTCCGGTGTGAGTTGCCGAAAAGTTTTTGCGGCCGCCTGCGGCGGGGCTTTCAGAGTCGGTTGGGTGCACCGCCTGCGGCGGGGCTGACAGGCTGGCGCGCTGCTTTGGGTGCACACGCCAGACATTCCGGCAACAATCGCCGAAAAGTTT
>URMC01000108.1 GCA_900548735.1 uncultured Eubacteriales bacterium
GCAAGAGGGGACTTTTTATAAAAAGTCCCCTCTTGACTCCCTCAAAAATTTTTACACGGCATATGCCATGCTTTCGCAGTGTGCACCCAACTGACTCTGAAAACCCCGCCGCAGGCGCGCGCAAAAGGGGGATTTTTGAAAAAATCCCCCTTTAAATTCCCTAAAAACTTTTGGGCAACCGGCGCCGGAAAGGTGGGTGCGCATTCCGGCAACCGCCGCAAGGCGGTGTCCGGTTAATGATATGCGGGCAGCCAATCGCCGTGGGCTGCAAACAGGTCGTCACACATCGCCACGATGTCGTCAATCGACAGCTCGGACGAAGTGTGCGGATCCAGCATTGCCGCCTGATAGACCGCCTCTTTCTTTCTCGTGACCGCCGCCTCAATCGTCAGCAGCTGCACGTTGATATTGGTGCGGTTCATCGCCGCGCAAATCTCCGGCAGATCCCCTACCACGGTGGGCAGAATGCCCTGCTTGTTGACCAGGCACGGCACCTCCACGCAGGCGTTGTGCGGCAGGTTTGTGATCAGCCCGCGGTTGAGCACGTTGCCGCCGATTTCATACGGCGCGCCCGTGACCATCGCCTCCATAATATGCGAGGCGTACTCGCGGGAACGGGTGTGCGTGATGTTTCCTGCAAGGTATTCTTCTTTTTTGGCGTTCCAGTCCGCAATCTGTCTGACACAGCGGCGGGGGTATTCGTCCAGCGGAATGTGATACCGCTCAATCAGTTCCGGATATTTCGATTTGATATAAAGATTGTTGTACTCCGCATTATGCTCGCTGGATTCGGTGCAGTAGTAGCCGAAACGGCGGATGTAGTCCAGCCGCACCAGATTATCCTTTGCCGCTTCGGTCGGGTTTTCCAGCACGGCGGCGGCGCGGCGGCGGATTTCGGGGTACAGGTCGTTCCCCGCGGCGTCACGCAACTCCAGGAGCCACGCCATATGGTTGATTCCGGCAATCTTTTCGGTAAACGGACCGGTCACCTCGTCGGTCATTTCCAGCGTTTTGAGAAGCGACCTGGTGCACACCTGCACGCTGTGGCAAAGCCCCACGGTTTTCACGTCGGTATAGCGTTGCAGAAACCCGGAAAGCATTGCCATGGGATTGGTGTAATTGAGGAACCACGCGCGGGGGCACACCGCCTGCATATCTTCGGCAAAGTCCGCCAGCACCGGGATGGTGCGCAACGCCCGGAAAATGCCGCCGATTCCTAACGTGTCGGCAATGGTCTGCCGCAAGCCGTACTTTTTCGGGATCTCAAAATCGGTCACGGTGCAGGGCTCATACCCGCCCACCTGAATGGCGTTGACCACAAAATCCGCGCCGCGCAGCGCGTCACGCCGGTTCGGCACGCCCAGATATTTGGTGACGGTCGCCTTGCCGCCGTTGACGTTTTTGTTCAGCGCAGTGACCATATTGTAGGATTCTTCCAGCCGTTCGGCGTCAATGTCATACAGCGCGTATTCAAAATCAGACAGCGCCGGGGAAAGCATCGAATCCCCGATGACGTTTTTGGCAAACACGGTGCTTCCCGCACCCATAAAGGTGATTTTGCCCATTTTTTTCTTCCTCCGCAAAATGCTTGTCAATTCCACAGGGTTGTGGTATAATCAGTATAGTGCAGAAAATCGGCGGAATCAACCGATATATTGCTGTATTTGATAACAATATTGCGCAAAGAGGAGAAAGAGATGAAATATCAGCTGCAAGTGGCAAAGGACGGGCGCGAGGTCGGCACCAAGGGCAGTTGGGGCTTTCCGGTTTCCTTCGGCGGCGCTACGGAGATCACGGATTACGAAGGCGCGCGGTTTGAGTGCCACTTTCACCCGGAGACCGAAATCACCGAAATTCTCGCCGGGGAGATGTATTACCGGGCAAATGACCGGGTGTTTGTGTTGCGCGCGGGGGATATGATTTTTGTCAATAGCGGGGTCATGCACGCGGGTTGGCAGAAAGGCGCGGAGCGTTGCACCTACCGCACGCTGAATTTTGCCACCGTGATGGTATCGGGGCATGAAAACAGCCGGATCGGTGAGCGGTACGTACTGCCGCTGTTGCGGGAGTTTGCGATGCCGTTTTGGCTGTTGCGCGCGGGGGATGCCGGGGCGGCGGATACCGCCGCAACCGTGCGGGAGGCGTTTGCCCTCCGGCAAAGCCGGCAGGACGGGTTTGAGTTGCTGATAAAAGCCGCGCTGTGCCGCTTTTGGTTTGACCTTTACCACGCCGCGAAAGGGCGGGAGAACGTGGTGCCCGACCGCAACGCCGAGTGCGTGAAGCGGGCGATTGCCCTGATGGAGGCGCGCTATGCCGAAAAACTGACGCTGGCGGAACTTGCCCGCGCATGCGGGTTGTCGAGAAGCGAGTTTTGCCGCACGTTCCGCAAGTACACCGGGCGCACGCCGTTTGAATATCTGCAACACCTGCGGGTGCGCCGGGCGCTGCCGCTGTTGGAGGGGCAAGAAGTGCCCGTGACCGAAGTAGCGGCGCGCGTGGGCTTTTCCGGCGGCAGTTATTTCGCGGAGGTTTTCCGCCGTTTCTTCCGTATTTCCCCCACCGAGTACCGTAAAAAACACGCGGAGTAACCAATAAGCCCAACATCCCGCGGCACCTTTCGGATACCGCCTTTCGGCGGGGGCTAATAGGCAGACGCGTTACTTTGGGTGCACACGCCCAACATTCCGGCGGCATTCGCCCAAAAGTTTTTCGGGGAGTCAAGAGGGGGCTTTTTTCAAAAACCGCTTTGCGGATACCGCCTTTCGGACACCGCCTTTCGGACACCGCCTTTCGGCGGGGGGCTAATAGGCTGACGCGGCACTTTGGGTGCACACGCCGAACATCCCGGCGACATTTGCCCAAAAGTTTTTCGGGGAGTCAAGAGGGGGCTTTTTTCAAAAAGCCCCCTCTTGCGCGCCTGCGGCGAGCAACAGAGTTAGCGAGTTCGTCGCCGGAATGTCGTCATGGCGTTTCTTTTTGATAGCTTTTTCTTTGCGCCAACGCAACCAAAGAAAAAGCGGGTGTGAAATCTGATGACGTAAAGGAAAAAGCTTCTTTATGTCAGTCTCGGGCGGATATGAGTTGCCGCAAAGCGGCAACCGCCGCCACCTGCGTCAGCACGGCGCCAACGCCGGAAGGGGGCATTTGTGCAAAGAAAAGCGCTGTTTCCCGCTTGACAGAAAACGGATTTGCAGGTATAATATTTCCAGTAACACACGGGCGCATGCCCGGGGACGGAGGGCTTATGGCAGACAACAGCAAAGAAACCGCGAAGTTGCAGAAAACCGCAAAGCGCAAAGTGAAGAAAAGCGCTAAAAAAGCATGGAAAAAAATACACCCCGCCACGGTGTTTGTGGCGGTGCTCTTTCTTCTGATCGGTATTGCCGCCGGGGGCATTTACGCCGTACACGTATCGAAAAACGACCGTTTTCAACTGATCGGCGAGAGCGCCTATTCCGTGGACGCAGGCACCTCTTTCACCTACCGCGAGGAGGGCGTGGAGGCGGTCTGCTTCGGGCGTGACGTTTCCGGCAAAGTGCATGTGGAAACCACCCTGCAAAAAGACGCCGCGGGCAACTACATCATCCCCACCGACAAGGAGGGGGTCTACACCATCACCTACACCGTGGACGCCTTCAAATTCGGTGAGGACGCACCCAACGGGGTGGTAAAACGCATCCGCACCTTTACGGTCAGCGGCAGTGAGGAGGACGGACGCTATGGCGAAGACTAAACGTAAATTTTCCGCAGGGCTGACCGTGTTTCTGGCAGTCCTCTGCCTTGCGCTCGGCTGTGGGATCGGTCTTTTCGGCGCGGGATACTACTCTGCCACGCAGTTCAAAAGCGACGAAGCGCCGGCGGTGCGCGTGCATCGTTATCACCTCGCACAGCTCGCTTTTGATCGAACCCATGTCCATCACCACCTGCCTGTCAGTCACATGGTTGAGCGCTTTTATGGCCATCAGCGGAATCGTGTCGACGGGTGTCGCCAGCACCACGAGATCGGCCTGCGGAACGCCCTCTTCGAGCGTCACGATGCGGTCGGCCAATCCGAGCCGGAGGGCTTCGGCGGCGTTTTCGTCCGACTTCTCGACGCCTAATATTTCGTCCGCTATTCCGCGGTCGCGCAATGCGAGGGCAAAGGAGCCTCCGATGAGTCCCAGACCCGCGATCAGAATTTTCATACCTATATATAATATATTCATTTACCGCCCGCAGCGCACTCCGGGCGGGGAAATCAGAGCAGGAACGACAGGTCGCCGCCCGGTTCGATTTCGAAAGTTTCCGTGCCTTTGCGGAAC
>URMC01000109.1 GCA_900548735.1 uncultured Eubacteriales bacterium
ACTCCCGCGCCGCCATCTCGCCCCCGCCGTCGGTTTCAAATTTCACCGTGTAGGTATAGGGAGATGTAAACTCCGCATATTGCAGGGAAATCCATGCTGTTTTTCCCCCGTAGGTCGTTTTTCCCCACCCGTTTTTGATTTCGGTCACTTTCAACAGCGCCCCACGGGAGACCTGCCCCAGATTCTGATAGGAGGTGCCCGCCCCCGAGCGCAGATTCAGCGTGGCGTTGGTCACAGTGTACCAGCCGCCCTTTTTGCCGTTGGGGGCGGAAAGATCGGCGATCAGCCGCTCCCCCTTGTAATCCGGCAACCCGTAGCCCGCGATGTAGGTGTCACCGAGGGCGTAATCATGCAGGCTCACCGCATCGGACGAATTGCCCTCCACGGTGTACACACTCCCGTTTTTCACATACCGTACCAGCCCCACGTGGTCGGAAACGCGGGAGACACCGGCGGAATGGAAAAAGATCAGATCCCCGGTTTTCGGCGTATAACCGGAGCCCCTTTTTTTGTATTTGCCCAGCGCCGTCAGCCGTTCCACCCAGAGCGAGCAACTGGCAAACACGCCGCCTGCCGCGTCATGGGAGCCGGAGGTTTCCAGGCACCAGGAAACAAACGTTGCACACCAGGCGTAAGAATATGTATTGCCGACCTTTCCGTAAGCCATATTGTATTCCGTGTAGTTCCCGCTCCCGGAGGAGTTTCGCCCGTGCACCTGCGCCGTGCTGTTCCCTTCATGATACCCCAGCTGCGACATTGCCGCCGCCACGCTGTCCAACGCCGCGTCTCCGGTGGCGGGCAGGGCGCTCAATCGTTCGTAAAAAACCGAAGACCGGTAAGTACCTGTCGGCGTGGTTGCCGGGGCAAGCGCCCCCGAGGGCAGAATCATCACGGCACACAACAGCACGCCGCAGAGAAATGATAAAATGCGTTTCATCGCGCACCCCCTTCCTTTCTTTGCCTCCATTTTACCACGCGGCGCGCGCCGTTTCCACCGGTAAATTCCGGAAAAGGGGGGTAACGGGGTGAATTTTGCCCCTTGCGGTTGACATCCGGCGGGTTTTGTTATACAATAGAGGAAAGAACTATGCGCAAAGCAAGTGAGGTACGGCAGATGAAAAAATATACGATCGGCGTGGATTTCGGTACATTGTCGGCACGGGCGGTGCTGGTGGAGACCGGAACCGGGCGGGAGACGGCAAGTGCCGTAGCGGAATATGCCCACGGGGTGATGGATACGACCCTTGCCGACGGCACACCCCTGCCCCCTCAGTTCGCCCTGCAGGACCCCGCGGACTACCTGCACGCGCTGGACACGGTACTGCACGAGGTATTTGCCGCCTCCGGCGTGACCCCGGCGGAAGTTGCGGGGCTTGGCGTGGACTTTACCTGCTGTACGCTGTTGCCGGTGCTTGCCGACGGCACGCCCCTTTGCTTTTTGCCGCAATACAAAAGCGAGCCGCACGCGTATGTGAAACTGTGGAAGCACCATGCGGCACAGCCGTATGCCGATAAAATCAACCGAAAAGCCCTGGAACGGGGTGAGAAATGGCTTGCCCGGTATGGCGGCGCCATCAACTCGGAATGGATGTTTCCCAAAATTTACGAGGTGCTGGACCGCGCCCCCGAAATCTATGAAAAAACCGCGTATTTCATCGAAGCGGGCGATTGGATCACCTGGATGTTGACCGATCAACAGGTGCGCGGATACGTGTACGCCGCATATAAAGGGATTTATGACATCGAGACCGGCTACCCCGGAGAGGATTTCTGGGGTGCGCTTGACCCGCGCCTTACGCACGTGGTGAGCGAGAAACTGAACGCCCCGCTTGCCGGCATCGGGGAGCGTGTGGGAGAAGTGACGCCCATGGCGGCGGAACAGTTCGGGCTTGCGGCAGGCACCCCGGTTGCGGCGGCACTGCCGGACGCACACTGCGCCGCCCCGGCGCTGGGGGTGACCCGCCCCGGCGATCTTTACGCCATTTTCGGCACCTCCGCCTGCTTTTTCCTGTTAGGCGACCGTGACGTGGCGGTGCCGGGTATCTGCGGCACCGTGAGGGACGGTGTTCTGCCGGGCTTTTACGGCTATGAAGCGGGGCTTTGCTGTCTTGGCGACCATTTTGCCTACGCCGCGGAACGGCTGACTTCCCCCGCCTATGTGAAAGAAGCGGAAGAAAAAAATATTTCCATGCTGCGCCTGTTGCTTGCCAAAGCGGCGGCCCTTGCCCCCGGCGAGAGCGGCGTGCTGGCGCTGAACTGGTTCAACGGCAACCGCAACGTGCTGATGAATGCGGAGCTTTCCGGGCTGTTTGTGGGGCTGACGCTTGCCACCAAACCGGAGCACCTGATGCGGGCGCTGTTGGAGGCGACCGCGTTCGGCACCCGGATGATTTTTGACGCGCTGGAGGGCGCGGGGTTGCCGATTTGCCGCGTCACGGCGTCGGGCGGAATTGCGCGCAAAGACCCGTTTTTCATGCAGCTGTATGCGGATATTCTCGGCAAAGAATTGCGTGTATCCGGCACGGCGCAAGGTCCGGCGCAGGGCACGGCAATCTCCGCCGCCGTGGCGGCAGGAGTATACCCGGATCATGCAGCGGCGATGGAAAAAATGTGTCATCTCTCCGACATCGTGTACCATCCGAATCTGCAAAATACCCCTACATATGATGAGTTATACGAAAAATACCGCACCCTGCATGACTATTTCGGCAGGGGCGGTAATCCGGTGATGAGCGAGTTGAAAACGCTTGCGCGCCGCGCAAAGGAGAACAAAAATTGAGCAAACCGAAAAAAAGTTATGGGCTTTTTGTCGCGGGGAGGATCCTGCGCTCGCTGTTTGTGCTGTTGATCTGCGTGATTTCGGCGGCGCTGTTCTGGCGGGTGTTTCTCTCCGGCAGACTGCCAAAGGAGATGCGCCGCGTGGCGCCAAATGAAGTGCTGCACGCCAGCGCCGGGGCGGACGGGTCGCTTTCGGCTTTCACGCAAAAGCAAAGCACTGCCACCAGGGGAGTGAACAATTACGGCTACTTTTCGGTGCCGCGCTTTGTGATCCTGCCGGAAGCCGGGCAGGTGCAGGTGGTTTTCCGCTACAACAACAGCACTCTGCGCGCCACGAAAGAGGATTTTCAGCTGGACGCGGTACCCGAAAAGGGGGCGGAGGTTTACGATGTGTCGCTTCTGCTGCTCCGCGACCTCACACCGGAGAACAAGGAGGACAATCAGGACGGGAGCGACACACTGGAAAAGGTGCGCATTGCCCCCACCTCCAAAGCCGTTGCCACCACGGGGCTTTACACCTATTTTCTTTACACGTTTGACGGGGTTACGCTGGAAAACGTTCCGGTAATTTATTTTGATATTTACTTTCCCAACGGAGAGCCGGTGGATTACAGCAAGGATCCGTATGGAACGTTGCGTATTTATCACGAGGAAAGCGAGCGCATTGCCGTGTCGCTTTCCTCTGCCGAGAAAAAGGCGATTGCCGATTTCGCACCCTGACAAAGAGAGGAGCCAAGATGTACGAATTTCGCCCGCAAAGGGGCAATAATACGGCGGGCAAAGTGGTTTTTTGCCTGTTTCTCGCCACTGCGGTGTGCCTGATCGGCTCCGCGCTGGTGCCGCGATACCCGGTGATTTTACAGGCGCTGGGATTGATTTTTCTGGTGCCGATTATTCAGATTACGGTGCGGTATATGCTCTCGCGGTATCTCTACCGGTTGCGGGTAAACGAGAACGGAGAGGCGGATTTTGAAATTTTTCTTTACCGGGGCGGAAAGCAGATGCAACTGGTTTGCCGCATCGGATTGAATGAAATTACCGCCGCGCGGGAGCTGAGTGAGGAGAACCGCAAGCCGCCGCATAAGATCAAGCGGTATCACTATCACCCGGACATGGCGCCGGCGAAAGGGCTGGTGCTCTCCGTCACCAATGGGGACGGGGATTGTGAAATTCTCATCTCGCCGGACGATTATCTCACCGCCGTCTTCACCGGCGCGCCGCCTGCGCCACCTGCAGTGGGGCGAACAGACTGATACGTTGCTTTGGGTGCATACGCCGAACATTCCGGTAACTGTCGTTGAAAAGTTTTTGCGGGAGTTTAAGAGGGGGCTTTTTTCAAAAAGCCCCCTCTTCGCATCTCCTTTACGGCATTTTCTTTTTGCTTCTTTTTCTTTTATT
>URMC01000110.1 GCA_900548735.1 uncultured Eubacteriales bacterium
TTTTTTCAAAAAGCCCCCTTTAAATCCCGCAAAAACTTTTGGGCGGCTGCTGCCGAACATCCGCTGTGTGCACCCAACTGACTCTGCAAGCCGCACCGCAGGTGCCCCCCTTTAAATCCCGCAAAAACTTTTCGACGACTAATGCCAAGCATTGGGCGAGCGTACCCAACTGACTCTGCAAGCCGCACCGCAGGTGCCCCCCTTTAAATCCCGCAAAAACTTTTCGGCAACTGATGCCGGGCGTTCAGCGGGTGCACCCAAAGTAAAGCATCAGCCCCGCAGGGACCTGTGCCGCGGGTGCGTTTCGTTATATCGGTATGCCGAAAGCAGAAACGGGCGGACATAGCGTTGGACGAAGATCGGCAACAACTGTAAAACGGCATTTACAATCGCCACGGGAAGCCCAAACCACGCAATAAACTGCGGGATGGAATCCCACGCAAGGGTCAACAGCAACACCAAAAACCCGCAGGGAATAGAGATGATATGCATCAGCTCCGCATAGCAGGTCTCTTTCAAAAATTTCAGCAAATAAGCGTTGTCATGCCGGTCCGCAACCGCGCTTTTGGAAAAGCCGACCAAAAGCCCGCCGGTTTCGGGAATTTTGTCTTTCCAGCGGCGGATGCCGATTTTTACATAAAAGCGGCGCTCAAAATGATGTACCTTCCAGACCCGTGCAAACGGGTTCATTTTTCGTTCCGGCACGCACCAGCGCGTGGCAAGCGCACAGACCGCGTCTGCAAGAAACGCGGCGGCGGAGGTGGAGACGGCGGCAAGCACCGCTTTCCCGGCGGGAACGCCCCCTGCCAGCGCCGCCAGCAGGGCAATCAGCCCTGTACCCCCGAAAATGACCGCAAGATAATAGCGAAACATGGGGTTACTCCTTCCCCTCGGCAGAGGACCTTTTGCCTGTTTGGCGGGCAAAAACCGTCTCCCAGTCGCCACAGGCGTATGTCGGCTCCTCCCCATAGACTTCCCGGTATTTCTCGCGGCAGAGGCGCTCGTTTTCCTCTCTCAGGTACCGCACCTTATCCCGGAAGCCCAGCTCTGCCGGCGCGGTGATCGGGGGCATGATGTGCAGGGTCAGATACGGGTACTCGATCCCGTTATCGTCTATGTTTCCGGAGGGGCGCATGGTGATAAACAGCGGCAGCACCGGCACGCCGTTGCGCACGGCAAGATCAAAGGCGCCGTCCTTCATCGGGCGGGGCTTGCGGTAAAACCACCACATCGCTTGCTCCGGGTACACCAGCACCCGCTTTCCGTGCGCGAGATAGTACCGCACGGCGGCAAGAAACTTTTTGGTGGTGGCAAGATCCTCCCCCATCGGCAACATGCCGCCCGCGCGCATGGCGTCCCCAAAACTGCCGCGCATATTGTTGAAGTGCGCCGCCACCACAAACGGGCGGTTGGGGCGCAGGGCATACTGCACGGCAAGACAGTCAAATTTGGTAAAGTGATTGCAGGTCACAATCGCCGCGCCCACGCCGCGGAGATGTTCTTTGCCTTCGATTTTCAGGTCAAAATCCCGGCGGCAGGTTTTCCTTGTAAAGGGATACACCACAAAACGGCGGCGGAAAAAAGTGTCGCATCTGTCGCGGAAGGCGGTGCGCACATAGGGAAAATCCGGCGTTACGGGCATGGCTATGCTCATATCCACCGGATCGGTATGCTCGTCAAACCGCCCCGCTTTTTCCAGCTCCGCAATCCTTGCAAGGACCGCGGGGCGGGAATTGTCGGTAGCTATTTTTTTCATGATTATTTTCCTTCGTTTTCGGCAAAACTGACGCGGTCAATGGCATCCCACGTGCGCCCGAAGCCGGTAAACAGCGCCACGCCCACGATCGGAATGTATTCCATATAAAAGAGCGGGTGCACAAACAGCAATTCTATTTTGCGGTAGAAAGGAATCCGGATGTTCTCCCAATCGGCAAACAGCGCTACGGCTGTCATAATAAAGAACATCAGGTAAACGGTCAGAAAGCCGATGGCGGCGTTGCGCGCGGCGTAAAACCACTCCGGCACACGGAAGGTGCTCAGCAATACCGCCGTGACGGCGTTTGCCGCGAAAAAGAGCGTGGCAAGTCCCACAAACAGATACACAATCCACAGGTTGCGGGTGTGATAAATCTCCCGATGGCGGTGCCGCGCTTTGGCGTCTGCCGCGATTTTCGGGGCGTAAAGGCGCTTGCTGTCTATCACGCCGGTCATCCAGCGCCGGCGGCGCTTGTTGGTAACGCGGTGGTTGGTCGCCTCCTCCATATACAGCACGGCGTACTGATAATAGAAGGTTTTCCAGCCCTGCAACACGGTGTCCTGCTGTAATTCCACGTCCTCGGTCACGGTGGCGCGATAGGGCCAGCCGCCGTTTTGCCGCACAATGTCCGCGCGGAGCATCAGCCCCGTGCCGACCACAAAGCAGGGCAACCCGCTTTTGCTTTTCGCCGCGTTGCCCATGTTGTCCATCAGCGTCCAGATGATACCGTTACAGCAGGCGGAAAGCGGTTGGGTCTCCCGGTTGCCGTAAAAATAGTTTTTGACTTTTTTCTTGGAGGTGATGACCTCGGCACCGCCCTCTGCGGCGTTGTTCATCTCCTCCAGAAATTTTTCGTCCAGAATGCAGTCCGCGTCTACAATAATATAATTGTCATAGCGGGCCGGCTCGTTGGTCAGGATGTCCTTCAGGCACGCGTCCAGCGCGTCGCCTTTGCGTTTCTGCCCCCGCACCACGTGTACTCTGGCACCGGCTTTCCCGGCAATGGCGATGGTGGGGTCGTCCGGCTCCTTGACGATGACATGGACACCGAAATGCTCTTTGGGGTAGGTCTGCCGGTCAAGGCTTTCCAACAGGGGGGTAATGGCGGCGCTTTCATTGCGCGCCGGGATGATGACGGCAAGATTGCGCTTGGTCTTTGCCACCAGCCGTGGTTGCCGGTAACGGGCATACAGCCAGCACCGCAGGCGCGGCAGATAGAGAATGAGACAGATCGCCATACAGACGATATAAACGCCAAGCAGAAAATCAAACAGTTGCATGGGGTGCCCTCCTTTCGTCAGACGGGCGGTTCTTGAAAATGATTGAATGTGGTATTGCAAACCACATTATACAGCAATGCGCAATCATTGTCAAGAGGTTTGATGAAATTTATGTCAGATCGGGCAAAAAGAATCCCACGGGCTCCGGCTCCCGCCGGAACCCGTGGGGTACGTGCGCGATGCACGAGGGGAGTTACTGTGCTTTCTTGATCAGACCCTTTTCGATCAGAGCCTCGGTGGACTCATTTTCGGAAACATAGGTTTCAGGCTGGAATTTCGGGTTCTTGACCAGCCCGTTTTTCTCTGCCAGCACATCAATCAGCTCGGTTGCCCACTTGACACTGCGCTTGGAGGTCAGGCGCAGACGGCAGGGAACGGTGGAGTATTTCTTAGCCTTCCCCGCATCGGTCACATTATACTTACTGCCTTCAAGGGAAGCCGGGTCGAGTGCGAGGTAGAGGTACGGGGTCTTGCCGCGGATGGTGATCTTGGCAAGCTGGTTGTGTCCGCTCTTGAACGAGTCATAGCTCCAGCTGACACGGGAATTGACCTTCTTATAGGAGAGCAGGGCATTCTTGACGGTTTCATACCGCTCCTGAATTTCCTTGTCGGACTGAATGAGGCGTGCCATAAAGGACTTCTTGTACACCGAGTAGACCATGTTGCCGGCGGCGTCTCTTTCTGCCACCACAACCTGATCGCCTTTCGCAACGGGAACCGTGGGGTTGCCGTCCACTACGGGGGTCTGCGGTGCTTCCTCGTCGGCTTCTTCGCTTTCTTCCGTTTCTTCAGCGGGCTCTTCTTCGGTCGGCTCTTCAGCGGGTTCTTCCTCTTTGGTTTCCTCAGCTACGGGCTCCTCGGCAGGCTCTTCCTCTTTGGTTTCCTCAGCTACGGGCTCCTCGGCAGGCTCTTCCTCTTTGGTTTCCTCAGCTACGGGCTCCTC
>URMC01000111.1 GCA_900548735.1 uncultured Eubacteriales bacterium
GCGGGAGCAGATCGTTGATATAGAATACCGGATCGTTGTCATCCTCGCCAATGGAGACTTCGACATTGGTGCCGTCCGCTTTGCTGATCACACCGTGAAGGGCAAGAGGAGTGGCAACCCACTGATACTTGCGGATGCCGCCGTAGTAGTGGGTCTTGAAGAAACTCATGCCGCCCTCCTCGTACAGGGGGCACTGTTTCAGGTCGAGACGGGGGGAGTCGATATGCGCGGCGGAAATGCGCACGCCGTTTTCAATCGGCTCACTGCCCACGGTAAAGAGAAACAGATTTTTGCCGCAGTTATTGTAGTAGTATTTTTCGCCCGCGTTCAGTTTCATCCCGAAGGTGTAGGGCTTAAAGCCTGCTTCTTCGGCAATGCGGATGGATTCTTTCACGGCTTCACGCTCGGTTTTTGCGGCGTCCAGGAACGCGGCATAGGGCGTTGCAAATGCGTAAGCGCCGTCCACCACGGCGTCATCCGCCGCCTGATACACGCTTTTTTTGGTGTAAAACAGTTCTTCGCTCAGTGTTTTTGCGTCTTTCATCATTTCAATCTCCGTTCTGTATGAAATTTTTGACAATATGAATCGTAAAACCGCGTAACTTTTGCCACGTAGTTTTCGGTTTCCTGAAAGGGGATCTGCAACAGCGTTCCGTCCTTGGCAAGGCGCTCGTCGGACAGCCATTCCGCCACCCGGTTTTCCCCCGCGTTATAAGCCGCAAGGGCGGTGGTAAGGACAGGGAAACGCGAAAGCAGATAAGAGAGATACGCCGCCCCGTAGCGGATATTGACCGCGGGATCGGAAATCTTTGCGGGATCTGCCGGTTCCTGCAACAGTTCATCACCGATAAACGAAAAGGTTTCGGGCATCAGTTGCATCAATCCGACAGCGCCGGCAGAGGATACCGCATCCGCCCGGAAATCGCTTTCCGCCCGGATGACGGCGTAAATAAGGGGATAGGGCACGGAAAATTCATCCGCCGCCGAAAGAATGAGATCGGTATATTTTGTCTCGGCACGCCTGCGCCTGCCGCCAAGCCCTTCTGCCAGAGCCAGCGAGAAGACAGCCAGGCAAAGCAATATCACAAACGCGCGGGTGCGCCGGGAAAGCCTCAATCATCACACCATCTTCCATGCGGCGAGAATATCACGCACCTTTTCTTTCAGTTGCGCAAGATCGCCGTTATTCTCCAAAACGATGTTGCAACGCTCTCTGAAAAAGTTGTCATCCGGCTGTGCGTCAATGCGCCGTATGGCGGCGGCACGGTCAATCCCGTCCCGCCCTGTCACGCGCAGAATGCGTGTCTCCCGGTCGGCAAGCACGCCGATCACCGTCTCACACCAGCTGTCCAGCCCAGCCTCAAACAAAAGCGGTGCGTCAATCAGTGCGGCGGGAGCGGTATTCGCGTATTCCGCCAATCTTTTTTTCGTTTCGGACATAACATATTTATGGGTGATTTGATTCAAAGTATGCAAAAGCGCGGGGGTGTTTTCTTTTCCGAATACCGTAGCGGCAAGCAATTTGCGGTTGACCTTGCCGCCCTCACCGAGAATCCCGGCGCCGAAAGCCGCGGCAAGTTCCAAGATCAACTCCCGGTCGTTTTCCAACAACTCGTGATAAACCGCGTCGGTATCCACGGAGGGGATGCCGTATTCCGCAAAGATTTTGGCAACGGTGCCTTTTCCGGTGCCGCTCCCCCCGGTCAGCCCTACGATTTTCACAGGCTCGCCTCTTTTTCTTTCCCGTCAGCGGCGCTGGCAAGCGCCAGCTCCATCAGATACTGCACATAGGCGGCATCCCGGAAAGTGGGGGAGTTCTGCACACCGGTGTATACCGCGTTCAGAAAATGATAAAGGCTCATCGTGTGCCCGCGCAGCCATCCGGCAGGCGCTTTTGGGGAGGGGAAGGAACCCGCAGGCGGGTCATACCGCCCAACGCATTCGATTTTGGTAAAGCCGCGCTCCCCGCCGTAAGGGGAAGCCGGCGCTGTCGCATCGTAAAAATACAGAAAATTCAGATCCATCAAAGAAAAGCGCAATGCGCCCCGCTCTCCGTAGATGGCAAAGGAAAGATCATCATTCGCCCCGGTGGTCAGTTTGCTTGCCGTCAGCGTGCCGACCGCACCGCTTTTTGCGGTCACCGTCATATAAAACGCTTCCGGCGCGTTGGTCTGCCATGTGTTTCCGTCCGTTCCTTTGCGCGTGGGGTAAGCCACCTGTGATTTCCCGTAGACGGAAGTCATTTCGCCGCAAAGGTATACCGCAAGGTCTAAAATGTGTGAGCCGAGGTCAAACAGCACGCCGCCCGCGCCGCACACCGTGGCATCCTGCTTCCAGCCTGCCGTTTTTTCGGGGCCTGTGCAGGAATTATGCAGGTATTGAAATTCAAAATGCAGAATACGCCCCAGTCGCCCCTCGTCAATCAGTTGTTTGGCTTTCCTGACGGCACTAAGGTGCCGGTTGTTAAAGACTGCAGTGCAAATCAGTCCGCTTTTTTCCGCCAGATCCGCCATTTCCGTGGCTTCTGCAAAGGTGGCGGCAAGCGGCTTTTCGCAATACAGATGTTTTCCCGCCGCAAGCGCCGCTTTTGCGGTAGCTATGTGGCAGATGTTCGGCGTGCAGATGTCAATTACATCAATGTCGGGGGAGTGAATCAGTTCCGCTTCATTGTCGGTTGCAAGCCCCAGCTCGTAAAGCTCCGCTGCCTTGGCGGATTTTTCCATGCTTCTGGTAGCCACACCGGCAATCTTTGAGCGGAAGGGGAGATCCCCAAAAAAGTAGGGCAGATTCTGAATGGCAAAGGCATGCGTTTTACCCATCGCACCAAAGCCGATCAGCCCCACGCGGATGTCCTTTTTCATCTGTTTGCCCTCCTTTTTCATTCATAAAATATATTATACTACTTTTTTTAATAAATTGCAAGAGAAAAACGGCAGATTATGCAGTTTTTCATCTTGAATTTTTCGTGCAGAACGGCTATAATAAAGAAAAAGGCAGGTGTTTTGATTGGTTCGTTACCAAACGGTACTATTTGACGCGGACAATACCTTACTGGATTTCACCCGCTCGGAGGACGCGGCGCTTCGTGACGCGTTGCAGGGGATAGGGGTGCATCCGGATGATGAGATGGTTGCAACATACAGTGAGATCAATGACGCAATGTGGAAAAAACTGGAGCGCGGTGAAACCACGAAGGAGGCGCTTCGCACCGACAGATTTCGGGAATTTTGCCACGTGGAGGGGATTGACACGGATGTGGAGGCACTGGCGCGCTCCTATACGGAGTATCTCAGCACAAAATCTTTTCTCGTTGACGGCGCTCTGAAAACCTGCCGGAAATTGGAGCCGTTTTGCGCACTATACGTGGTGACAAACGGGATCGGCTTTGTACAGCGTGGGCGCTTCAATCCGTCTCCGTTGGCACCGCTGTTCCGTGATGCGTTTATTTCGGAGGAAGTGGGTTTTGAAAAGCCCCGGCGGGAGTATTTTGAAGCGGTTGCGGCGAAAATCCCGCACTTTGACCCGGAAAACACTTTGATTGTAGGCGATTCGCTTTCTTCCGATATTGCGGGCGGAATTGCTTTCGGCATAGATACCTGCTGGTACAATGCCAAAGGAAAGCCCCTGCCGGATGGGATGAAGCCGACATATACCGTGACGGGATTGGAGGACGTGGTGCCTCTGATCCTTCTCCCTTGACGGGGCTGATTTGTCGTTTAAAAGAACGGAAGATTGCATTCCGGGAACATGTGCCCGGCAGTACGCTGACCACCTTGCGCATCGGTGGGGATTGCCCGTTGGTGATTGAGCCGCAGTGCGCGGGGGAATTGCAGACCGCGGCGCGGCTCTGCCGGGATGCCGGGGTGCGTTTTGATGTTATCGGCGGGGGGAGCAATCTGCTGATTTCGGACAAAGGTATTCCGTGGGCGGTGATCTCCACGCGGAAAATACGG
>URMC01000112.1 GCA_900548735.1 uncultured Eubacteriales bacterium
ATCCCTGTGAAATAACCGAAAACCGCAGGAAAACGCAAAGCGCAGAAGCTGCAATCCCCGCGACATAACTGATACCGGATCCAGCCACCACCTTCCAGACATATATGCTCAGCCAAAACATGATGGAGGAATATGCCCCTACAATCACCAGAAACAACCCGATGGTACGAAGCCCGCAGGCAAGGGCAAGATCACGCAGGCGGCAAAGCGCCCGTACCACGGCATTGTTCTCCATCGCGTCGGCAACACTCTGCCGCACGGTACGGCGCATTTTGCCGCTGCCGGTGCCGAATGTTCAGCGTATCATAGGAGGAGAAGACCCGCCCGAACACGCTTTGCCGGATAATATGATAAAAATAATCGGTAATAAACCGGACATACCGGAAAATCGTGCTTTGTTTTTTGCCGGTGCGTTTCATCTTGCTCCTCCTTCCCTTTGAATTTATTTTTTCAGCAGATCCGGGCGCAACCGCTCGGTTTCGGCGAGAGACTGTTCCCGCCGCCATTTCTCAATATTGGCATGATGCCCGGAAACCAACACCTCCGGCACCGTGCGCCCCCGGAATTCCACCGGGCGCGTGTACTGAGGGTATTCCACCAGCCCCTCGGAAAGGCTCTCATTTTCATAACACTCCGGCGCGGCAAGCACTCCGTCGCAAAGGCGTGCCACGGCGTCGGTCAAGATGCAGGCGGGCAACTCTCCCCCGGTCAGTAAGAAATCGCCGATTGAAATTACCTCATCCACGATCTCCTCAATAATCCGGGTATCCACGCCCTCATAATGTCCGCAAAGCAGGATCAGTTGATCGTACCCCGCAAGTTCCCTTGCGATACTCTGATTGAAAACCCGCCCGCGCGGGGAAAGGTAAATCACCCGCCGGCGGGCATCCGTCGGGCTTTTGGAAAGAATATCGGTATAACAGTCGTAAATCGGGGGCGCCATCATCAGCATTCCTTTGCCCCCGCCGTATGGGGTGTCGTCCACCCGGTGGTGCTTATCCTTGGAGTAATCCCGGATGTTGTAGGTATTGACCTCAATCGCGCCGCTTTTCTGCGCCCTGCCGATCACACTCTCCCCCAGCACCGTTTGCACAAACTCCGCAAAAAGCGTCATGATATCAAAGCGCATCGTCAAACATCCCCTCAATCGGTGTGAGAAAAACGCCTTTTTCCGCGTCGATCCCCTGCACAAACTCCGGCACGGCAGGCACCAGCGCTTCTCCTTTGCCGGTATCGATCACATAAATATCCGTGGCGCCCGGATGGATCATATCTTTCATTTTTCCGAGTTCAGCCCCGGTACGTGCGTCAAAAACCGGCATTCCGACCAGCTCCGCCACCAAAAGAACCCCGGGGGCGAGCCCCAGTTCCTCCCGTTTGGCGTACAGCACACTGCCGCGCAGTTTTTCCGCCGCCTCCATAGTGTCCACCCCTGCAAGCTCCGCAAACACAAACTGGCGGAACACACTCGCATGCCGGACCTCCAGGCGCTTCATGCCGGCACCTGTTTTGAGATAAACGGCGGGCAGCGCGGCAAGCACGGCAGGAGAATCGCACCATGGTTCGATTTTTACACAGCCGCGGCACCCATGGGTGTTGATGATTTTTCCGCATTCCGGATACGCAATCAACGGCACGGCGCTCCCCTCCTTTATCACATTGATAGTTTAGTATAGCACAAAAAAGAAAATTTTTCAAGTCCTCCTGAAAAATGCGCGCGGTTCTTTCCTCCATTTGTAAAGAATTTACATTTGAGGGCTTGTAAAAAAGCGGAAAAGACGGTATAATATAGGAAATTGATTTTCAGGAGGATCGAAATGGGTGGTATTGGAACTTGGGGCACATTGATTATGATTGTTGCCGTGATCGTGGTATTTTATTTCTTCGGGATGCGCCCGCAGAAAAAACAGGAAAAAGAGGCGCAGGATATGCGCAACTCCCTGTGCGTGGGCGATGAAATCACCACCATCGGCGGGATCATCGGCAAGGTTGTCAGCATCAAAGAAGAAACGATGATCATTGAAACCGGGCGTGACCATACACGTATCCGTTTTCTGAAATCCGCCGTGCGCTCGGTAGACGTACACGCAGAGGATACGAAGGAAGCACAGGAAAAGGCGGCAAAGAAAGCGGAAAAAGCCGAAAAGGCAACCAAAAGCGACAAGCCCGCAAAAGCCGCGAAGCCTGAGGCAAAACCGGTGGAGGAGCCCGCGAAGGAACCTGCCGAAGCCACCGAAAACAGCGAAAAAACCGAACAATAAGTATAAACCGGAAAATCCTCTCATAGGTTTTAACAAAAACATATGGGAGGATTTGCTGTATGCCAACCCCGAATAAACCGAAAAAACGCGCCCGGCGCCCCAAGGAAACCGGCGGGCTTTGGCAGATGCCGAAAAAAATGTGTTGCGCCCTGATTCTGACCATGGCGCTTGGCACCCTGTTGCTGTTGCCCGTAACCGCCATTTTGCTTGCCACGGATGACCCGGCTGCAATGATGCGCCCGGCGGCGCTCTGCCTTTCGTTCCTGACCGCCCTGTTTGGCGGGATGATCGCGGCAAAAATCAGCCGCGGGCACTCCCCGGTGCTTTTTGCGGCTGCGCTGGGGGTTCTGCTTGCGCTCCTGTACCTTGTTGCTTCCCTCTTCCTGCCGGACGGATGGGTCCCGCGCCCGATGGGCGGCACTTCGCATCTGGCACGGGCGTTGCTCATCCCCGCAACGATGCTTGGCGCCCTGCTGGCAACCCGAAAGAAGAAGGCAAAACGGTACCACCATTAAAAATCCCCACACACGGTGTGAGAAATATCTGTTTGAAAAGAAAGGAATATCAAAATGATCGCTACACTTGTATTTGTGGACGTAAAGCCGGAAAATGTGGAAGACTTTCGCAAAATCACGGTTTACAATCACGAAAACTCCCGCAAGGAGGCGGGCAATGTCCGCTTTGACATTCTGCAAAGCAAAGACGACCCCACCAAATTTACGATGATTGAAGTTTACCGGGATGAGGAAGCCGTAAAATTCCACAAAACCACCGCGCATTACCTGCGCTGGCGGGAGGAGGTTGCCCCCTATATGGCAACGCCCCGCCGCTCCGTGGTGACAACGCCGGTTGCCTTTGACTGAAAATTAACCCCAATACGTGCTGAGAAAATCCCCCGCCGCGGTTCGCGGCGGGGGATTTTCTTTATGCGGCGTTTTTGCGGAACGTGATATTTCCGCTGGTGGTCTCCACGCGGATTTCCCCGGTCGGGTCGCCGCTGGTATAGCGGTTGCCGCGGATCTCCACCGGGAAATCGACGGCAATCCTGCCGGAGGTGCTGTCGATCTTTGCGTCAAAGCCGTTGGTTGTATTGCTAAATTCCAGCAGAACATCGCCGCTGGTGGATTGCAGATTCAGGCGGTCATATCCGCCGGAGAGCGTAATCTGAATATCCCCGGAAGTGGTGTCGGCATCCAGATTCGCGAAGTTACCGCTCATTGTGAGTTTGCCGCTGGTGCTTTCTGCCGTTACCACGGAAAACACGCCGTCCCCTACCACCGAGACATTGCCGGAAGTAGTGTCCACCGCCAGCTCCTCTGCGCTGACGTGGGTCAGTTCCAGCTTGCCGGAAGTGCTGTCCGCTTTCAGTTTGCCGGAAACCGCAAGACCCACGGCGTAAATATCACCGGAGGTGGTGTGCAAACCCATGTCTTTGGCGGTAAGTCCACCGATCGACACATTTGCGGCAACGGTATCCAATGACACAGTGTCAAAATCACCTTTCCCCTCCGGGATGAGCACCGTCAGATATTTGCGCGGGCGGACGCCGAAGATCAGGCGAAAAAATGCAGGCTCCTCGTCCAATATTGCCAGTTTGCCGTCCCTCACGCCCCAATAAACGCTGTTATCCTCCGGCAACGGATTTCCTTTTTTATCCGCCACGCTGATGGTGATATGCTCCTGCCCTGCGG
>URMC01000113.1 GCA_900548735.1 uncultured Eubacteriales bacterium
GTGGGCATCCACGTTGGGGTTTACCCGAAGAGCTACGGGGGCTTTTTCCCCCTCACTCAACCCCCCGCAAAACCTTCTAAAACCGCCGGACACCTACGGACACGTGGTCGCCCCCGCAAAGAAACTGCATGACCTCGGCATGGTCTTTTCCGCCGCCGCGGCTTTTTTGCGGGAGCAATACGGAAAAGAAAAAGACGAGCTGGCTCACCTGCCGGAAGTGCTTTCCGCTGGCGGAGAACGGCTTTTTTCCTCCACGCATCTGTTTATCGACTCCTTTACCGATTTCACGGCGGAAGAACTGGCAATTCTCGGTGTCCTTTTCCGGATTGTGCCGGAGGTTACGGTTACTCTGCCACAGCCGGCACCCGGCACTGAGGGCTTGGCTTTTCTTTCCGCCGCGCGGACAGAACAAAAACTGCGCCGCTTTGCCGCACTTGCGGAAAAGCCGGTCTTTTTTGAAGCGGAGACAGACAATAAGCCCGCAGACGTGTTGAGTTTTATGCGAAAAAACCTCTTTGATATGACCGCCTCCCCCGCCCCGCTTTCCATCGCGGACGGGGGCGAGGAGCTGACGCTGACGCGCTGTCGCAATCCGCTTGCGGAATCCGAGCACGCCGCCGCCGTGATCCACCGGCTGGTGCGAAACGGGGCAAGATACCGGGAGATCACCGTGGTGGTGCGGGATGTTGCCACATACACCGGGGTGTTGGACGCAGTGTTTGAAAAAGAGGGAATCCCCTGCTTTCTTTCGGAAAAAACCGATCTTTCGGCAAAGCCACTGCTCTCGCTGATTCTTTCGGCGCTCCGCATTATCCGTTACGGCTACCGTGCGGAGGACGTGATCGGGTATCTGAAAACCGGGCTGTGCGGCGTCACGCCGGATGAAGTGAACTTTGCGGAAGAATATCTCGGCGTGTGGAAACTGCGCGGCAAAGCCGCGTACAGTGCGGAATTTACCAAAAACCCGGACGGGTTTTCCCCGGAGATGAGCGCGCGCGCAAAGCGGATTCTCGCCGGGGCGGAGGCGGTGCGTAAGGTCTTTTACCCGCCGCTTGCCGCCTTTGAAGAAGAACTGAACTCTGCCGGAACCGCGGCGGAGCAGATCGGGGCGATTTTCCGTTTGCTGACCGTGCTGAATGTGCGGGAGCAACTGAAAAAAGAAGCCATCGCACGCCTGACGGCGGGTGAGCGAAAAGAGGCGGAGGAACTTTCCCGTCTGTTTTCCGTAACCACCGAGACGCTGGAAACCGCAGCGAAAATGCTGGGCGACAACGTGTACTCCGTAAAAGAATTACAGGACGCGCTTTCGCTTGCCTTTGCCCATACCGATATCGGTACCATCCCGACCTCGGCAGACGAAGTGACCATCGGCTCCGCGGCGCTGTTGCGCGCCGATCACCCCTCCTACGTGTTGGTACTGGGACTGTGCGAAGGCAGTTTCCCTCAGAATGTCTCCAAAGACAACCTGCTGAACGGCGAAGAGCGGGCGCGCATGGAAGAACTGGGGCTTACTCTTTCCGGCGATGAGGACAGTGCCGCCTCGGACGAGCTTTTCTATGTCTGGCGCGCCTTTACCGCACCGGAAAAGCACCTGTGGCTCTCCTTCCCCGCCGTCAACTCCGCAGGCAAAGCCTGCACCCCTTCCATTGCCGTCAACCGCGTGCGGACGCTGTTCCCTCACCTGAAAGAAGAAATTTACGAAGCGGAGGACCCGCTCTCTCACATCTATTCCCGCTCCGCGCTGGAGGAGCATTTTGCGGAATGCACCCCCGGTGACCGGGAGAGACTGACGGAACTGTTGCGGGAGGAACTGCCAGAAAGCCCCGTGCTCTCAGGCACACCGGTCACCAATGCCACGGCAAGCGTGCCCCCGGCACTGGCAGGAGAGTTGTTTTCCCACCGGGAAATCAGCCCCTCCGGGCTTGAAAAATATGCCGGGTGCCGGTTTGCCTACTATTGTTTTTACGTTTTAAAACTGCGGGAGGAGCCGGGCGACACGTTTTCGGGTGCGGAAGTGGGCACTTACATTCATTTTATCCTGGAAAAAGCAATCGGCGAAATGCGGGCGCGCGGCGGCGCCGGGGCGTTCACGGAAGAAGAAATCGACGCGCTGATTGCGAAAATCTCCGACCAATACCGCAAAAAACTCACCGCCGCCACCGGAGAACTGACGCCGCGGGCAGAAGCGCTGTTTGCGCGCCTCCTATTGCTGGCGGGCATTGTGGTGCGGGGGCTGTTTGCTGAATTTGCGGACAGTCTTTTTACCCCTGCATTTATGGAGCTGAGCCTGAAAACCTTCGGCGAAACGCCGACGGTCTCGCTTTCCGGCGGCGGGGTGGTTCCCCTGACCGGCAAAGCCGACCGGGTGGATTTTTGGGTCGCCGAGGACGGCAAAGCCTACTTCCGCGTAGTGGACTACAAAACCGGGGAGCACAAATTCGACCCGGAAGCGGTGCGGAAGGGTGCCTCCATGCAAATGCCGCTTTATCTGATGGCGCTTTGCAAAAATGCGCATCCCCTCCTTTGCGAAAAACTGGGGTTGCCCCGTGACGCGGTATTTTACCCCGCCGGAATCACGTATCTTACCGTAGGGGTAAAATCCGAAACCACGGATCACGCCACCAGGCGGGAGATCGCGCTGGAAAACGCCGTCAGCCGCATGACCCGCAGCGGTGTGGTGCTGGCGGACGAAACGGTGCAGCACGCGCTGACCAAATCCGGCAACGCGCAGATTCTCGGCGGCAAACGCAGCAAAGTCCCCGCGCTGGACGCGGCGGAGTTTGATGGGCTGTTTGAGGATCTCTCCCTTGCCGTGGGCGAGTTGACCACCAATATGAAAGCAGGGCTTGCCGACGCAAAACCCCGTGTTTATGCCGGGCGAGCGCCCTGCGAATACTGCCCCTTCGGCGCGGTATGCCGTGCAGCGGAGCGGAAAAAGAACTGAAAGGAGCGGAACATGCAATATACCGAAAAGCAACAGCTGGCGTTTGGCACGCGTGACCGCACCCTGCTGGTTTCCGCCGCCGCCGGCTCCGGCAAGACTGCCGTGCTGACCAAGCGGATTATCGACTCTCTGCTTGACGAAGAGCACCCGACCGACATCACACGGTTGCTGATTGTCACCTTTACCAAAGCCGCCGCGCTGGATATGCGCGCCAAAATCACCAAAAGCCTTGGCGCGGCACTGGCAGAGCATCCGGAAAACAAACACCTGGCAAGACAGCTGATGCTCATTGGCGGGGCGTCCATTTCCACCATTGACTCATTCTATCTGGACCTTGTGCGCTCCCACTTTGAGGAGGCGGGCGTTTCCCCCACGGTACGCGTGGCGGACGAAACCGAACTGATTGCCGAGAAAAAAGACTTTATGAACCGCGCCTTAGACTCCATGTACCGTGATTTTCCGGCATTTACCGAGGTTTCGGACGTGCTGTGTGATCTGCGCTCCGAGGACAGGCTGACCGATGCCCTGCTGGATATTTATGACAGGCTTTCCTCTTATCCTTCCTTTCTGGATGTGCTGACCGAATCCGCGGACGAACTGGAGGCGCATGCCACCACGCCATTGGACTCGGCAATGGGCAAGGCTTTTCTTGCAGAGTTTTTGCCGAAATACTTCTCGGTTCTGCTGGGCAAGGATTTTTCACCGTATGTCGCTGAAATTATTATCGAAGGTCATACCGACACGGATGGCGGTTATATGTACAATCTGCAATTGTCACAGAACCGCGCATTTGCAGTCGTGTCCTACTGTCTGGATGAAAATAACCATTTTCTTTCGGACAGCCAGTTGGAAGAACTGCGTGTTTTGCTGACCGCAAACGGACGTTCGTGGAGTGCACCTGTTTATACAGCGGACGGAACGGTTGATATG
>URMC01000114.1 GCA_900548735.1 uncultured Eubacteriales bacterium
GCTGCGGCAGTCCGCAACCGCCACCCCGACCCCGGCTGCGCTGTCTGCTGTGGGTGCAACTTTTGAGAAGGAGGTCGATGCAGATGAAGATTAAGAAACTGGGTGCGCTGCTGGTATCGGCGGCACTGTGCGCTGGCATGGCGGCTCCCGCCTTTGCCTTTGAGGGCGAAGCTGCCCCCGTGGAGCAGCCTGTTCTGCCGGAGGTCGTGGAGGAGGATGTTGTCACCATCACGGACGAAACCTCTGGTGCCCTGACCCCGGAGGGCAATCTGACGCTGGTAGACGACTACCACACCAACTATTCCGATGGCAGCGGACAGCAGTTCATTACGCTGGTGTCGAAGTCCGGCAACACCTTCTATCTGGTCATCGACCGCAACGCCAAAGGGCAGCAGACCGTCCACTTTATGAATCTGGTGGACGAAGCGGACCTTTTGACACTGATGGAAGAGGATGCCGCCGAAGCCTATACCGCCGAAAAGGAAGCGGCGGCGCTGTGTGAAGCGACGCGGACGCACATGGATACGGCAGTGAATGCCGTGGTTTGGGGGATCGTGGAAAAATGTCAGTAAGTACCATGGAAAGGCTGACCGCTGTCGCGCTGAAGCGGGACACGGACGCATTGGTACGCCGGTTGATGAAGCTGCGGGCGGTCTCGATCAACGAGCCGGGCGCGGCGAAGCTGGCGGGGGAAGGGCTCTCACACCCGGACACCGCCGTGCGGGAAGCCACCGAGCGGGTGGCGAAAATCGACCGGGCGCTACCGGCGCTGACGCGGCGAAGTACCAGAAAGAAAAACCCGTTTGCCGGGGCGGCGGCAGTGTCGTTTGACGAGTTCCGCACCTCCGGGCGGGAGGAAAAAGCATGGCGCGCCGTCAACAGGACTGTGGAGCTGTTGGATCGCGCCGAGAAAATCAAAACCGAGGACGCGGCGCTTGCCGCCGAGTGCGCGGCGCTGACCCCGTATCTGGATATGACTTACCCGCCGGATTTTGCGGGCACGGCGACCACGGTGCACCTCCTGGGGTCTCTGCCGCCGGGGGCGGGGGCGGAACGCATCGCCGAGGCGACTGCAGGGCTTGCCTTTACCTTTGACGTGCTGTGTGAGGATTCCACCGGCACCTATATCAGCGCGCTGGTGCACAGGAGCGATGAGCATAAGGCGCTGAGCGCCCTGTCTTCGCTGGGGTTTCTGCGGGCAAACTTCCCACGCGGAGGGGAACTGCCGAAGCACCTGTTTGACCGCGCGGACGGTGAGCGGCGGATGCTTGCCGCGGAGGCGGCTTCCGGCGGGGCACAGCTGAAACATCTTGCCGGAAACCTGACGGATGTGGAAATTCTCTCCGACATGGAGCGGACAACCCTGCTTGCCGAGGAGAATAAGAAAAAACTGCTGGAAACCGGCGAGTGCACCGTGTTTTCGATGTGGTGCCCCGTGCCCGCCAAGGAAAAGGTTACGGCGGCGCTGGACAAGGTGGGCGCGGCATATGAGTTTGAGCCGCCTGCCCCGGGTGACGACGTGCCGATCCTTTTGCAGAACAACGCCTACGCCCGCAACTTTGAGTGGGTGCTTGGGATGTACTCTTACCCGAAATACGGCAAATTCGACCCGACCTTCCTTATGAGTCTTTTCTACTTTGTCATCTTCGGGCTGATGTTTGCCGACGCGGGCTACGGGCTTCTGCTCTCTGCCGCGTGCTTCGGCATTGTGCACTGGTGCCACCCGAGGGAGAGCATGAAGCGCTTCCTCCTGATGTTCGGCTACTGCGGTATTTCGTGTATCATTTGCGGGGTGCTGTTCGGCGCTTATTTCGGCAACTTCCCGCTGGCGTTTATGGAAAATGTGCTGAAAATCCCGGCAAACGAGTTGCCGCGGCTCTCGCTCCTCCCCTCGGACGCGGCGAACATTGCCGTTCTTTTTGACCCGTTGCAAAACCCGATGGCGTTTCTGGTGCTTTCCCTTGCCGTGGGCGCAGTGCACCTGATCGCCGGGATGGCGGTCAAGGCGGTACTGCTGTGCAAAGAGGGTAAACCGCTTGACGCCTTGTTTGACATCGGCTCCTACTGGCTGCTTTTCGCCGGGCTCGGCGTGATTTTCGTACAGAAAAAGGCGGGGCTGATCGTCTTACTCTGCGGTGTGGCGGCGGTGGTTGCCACTCAGGGGAGAAGCAAAAAGGGCGTCATGAAATTTTTCGGCGGACTGTTGGGGCTGTATAACCTGATTGACTACGCCTCCGACCTGCTTTCCTACTCCCGGATTCTTGCCCTGGGGCTTGCCGCCGGGGTCATCGGGCAGGTGGTCAACATTCTTGCCACGCTCAAAGGCGCGTCGTTTGTCGGGATTCTCATGATGATCTTAGTCTTCTGCCTTGGTCACGTGCTCAATCTCGCCATCAACGTGCTGGGCACTTTCGTGCACACCTCGCGTTTGCAGTATATCGAATTTTTCGGGAAATTTTACGAGGACGGCGGAACGCCGTTCAAGCCCGTGACCCCCTCCGACCGCTTTGCCGACGACATTTCGGGCGACGGAGAGGAAACGGCACCCACCAAAGAACTTCAAGAAAATTAAAATACAAAGGAGAATTATCATGATTATCGACCAAATCTTTTCCGGGCAGAATCTGGCATTGCTGGGTGCGGCGCTTGCCGCCGGGCTTGCGGGCATGGGCTCCGCCAAAGGCGTAGGGCTTGTGGGCGAGGCTGCCTCCGGGCTGCTCACCGAGGATCCGACCAAATTCGGTAAGGTGCTGATTTTGCAGGCAATCCCCGGCACGCAGGGTATCTACGGGCTGATTACCGCTTTCCTGATCATCTTCAAGATCGGGTTGCTGGGCACCCCCGTGGAGCTGACGGTGGCGCAGGGCGCGTACTTCCTCATGGCATCTCTCCCGATTGCGATTGTTGGTCTTTATTCCGGCATCAAGCAGGGGCGCGTTGCCGCCTCCGGCGTCGGTCTGATTGCCAAGCGCCCCGATGAAGTAGGTAAAGCCATCACTTCTGCGGCACTGGTTGAGACCTATGCGATCTTTGCCGTGCTGGTGTCCCTTCTGCTGGTTCTTTTTGCCAAGGTCTGATACGGCGAGGCAGATATGACCGGAGTGGAAAAAATTACGGACCGGATCGCCGCAGACGCCGCGAAAGAGGCGCAGGCGACCCTTGGCGCCGCCGAGGTGGAGTGCCGCAAGCTCGCGGAAGAGTACGGCAACCGCACCATCGGCGAGCGTGACCGCGTTGCCGAGCGCGCGCAGGCGGAAGGTCAGCGCATGATCGAGCGTGCAAAGTCCACCGCCGATATGAATCATCGCGCCGTACTGCTTGCCGCCAAAAGCGCCCTCATTGACGAGGTGTACGAAAAGGCGCGGGCGAAAATTCTGGATACCGATTTCGGGAAATACCGGGAGTTGTTGACGGCGCTTCTGGTCAGCGCCCTGCTGGAGCTGGCACAAAGCGAGGAGACCAGCGCGGCGCTTGGCGACGAGACGGAACCTTACGACCGGATCGAAGTGCTGTTCAACCATGACGATCGGGAAAAATACGGTGCCGCCGTGGTAGCGGAGGTGCGCCGCCGGAACGAGCGCCGCATCGGCACCGCGCGCCTTGAAAAACTCTGCCTTTCGGAGGACACCGCCGCGATTGACGGCGGGCTGGTGATCCGTTACGGCAATATCGAAACAAACTGTTCGCTCTCGGTTCTGCTTGCCGAAATGCGGCGGGAGACCGAGGGAAAGGTCGCTTCCATCCTTTTCCCGGAAGAATAGCCTGACAGGAGATATCCGAACCCGCCTCCGGCATGCGTATTTCGAAATCTTTGTGACTTTTCGTCATCGGAGGGCAAAGCCCGCCTTCTTCCGAAAAGCCGCAAATCTTCC
>URMC01000115.1 GCA_900548735.1 uncultured Eubacteriales bacterium
GCAGAATTTTTTTCATAATTCTCCTTCCCCGCCCGCAGGCAACCGCCGTGCGGACATTACATTATGGAACCCACCGGCAAGATGCCAGAAAACCGAGCCGGCGCTCACAAGCAGGGCATATGCCCCGCTAACGGAAAACAAAGATCCGGCGCCCGCCACGGCAAGATACATGAGGGTCAACGTCTCCCCGGGGTTGGCAAAATCCAGATGGACCCCCATGAAGGATGCCAGCATAGCGGTGGCAAGCACCCGATAGGACAGCGCAAACCAGAACGGCAGCAAAAGCGTGCGTCGCGCCGTGGCCGCGGTGATTTTGCCTTCGTTGACCCGGGATCTGCTTCTTTTTTTCGCAAAAACCGTTCTGCCGGTAAGTACGGTTGTAAAAAACCGCACAAGCAGTGCCGCCAACGCGATGATCAATGCCGGCAACGAGATCAGGAAAAACAGGTCGGCTATCAGGGAAAGCACGAGAAGCGCCTGATTGCCCTCTTCCGCACCGGAGATCGCCGTGCGAAGCAATTCGCCGGTTTTGGTCAGCAGGTCCCTTGCGCGCCATGCGGAAAAGTGATAGTCCGGCAGGTACACGCGCCCGGTAAAAAAGAGACACGCCACCCCCACGCACAGGGCAAGAAATACCGCGGTAAACGTTTTGGCAAGCGGGAAGCCCTTCCCCACGGAATCGCAAAGCAGGGGGATATACCGTTTTTTGCCGTGCGCACGTGCCGAAAGGCGTTTCAGGGTAGCCAATGACGGAAGCAGAAACGCACAGCAGACAACCATCAGCAACAGCGCCTCAAAGGAGGGCATCAGTTCCGCCGATGCAGAGTGGAGCGCCGCGCCGCCTCCAAGACAGGCATTCAACAGGTACGCCAGCTTTCCGGCAAAAGGAGCGAACGTACCAAGCAACCCCGTCAGTACGGCAATATCCGCAAACGCACGGGAGCGGAGAAGCCGCGTACCGGAGCACAGCAACAACACCCCTGTCAGCGCACAAAGCACCACACAAATCAGTGTCATAAGAACCGGCAGGCGAAACGCCGGTAGTGCCATCCCCCGCAGGGAAAGCAGAGTCAGCGGGCTTTCCGTGCCGAACGCGGCGCCAACCAGTTCCCCTGCGGTATTGGCGTTATACATGGGGGAGGTGGCAAGGTCAAGGAATTCGGACAGCCCGTTACCCTCCAACACCCTCCCGAAAAACACAAACAGATCAAAAAACAGATACGCCAGCGGCAACAGAAAGCCAATTGCGGGCAGGATCAGCGCCCGGCGTTCGGGCGGCTGATACTTACCCGCCCCATCGGCAATGGCTTTTCGTTCTTCTCTGCGTCGCATTTCCCGTTTTTTTGCCTGCTTTGATATTTTTTCATCGCCTTCCGCCGGCTCATTCCCGGTAGGCGCCGGTGTGATCGGATCCGGCAAAAACGGGTCGTCATCCCCGCCCACCGCATCGGCAGAAGCCGTTTCCGGCACAAAATAATCCCCAGGGGGAGAATCCGCCACGCCGCCGGCATTGCCTGCCGGCGGGGCGCGATGCGCTTCGGGATCGGGAGAAGTACCGCCGGTAACTTCCGCCATGCTTTTTGCAGGATTCCAAAGGGCTTCTTCGTTTTTTGCCCCGCACACAGGGCAGACAGCGCCGTCAAATTGCGCGCCGCATTGTCGGCAGATCACGTCGCGGCACCTCCTCTCTTTTTATTCGGGTGATACGTTACCATTCTATTTCCAGCACGACCGCCTCGCCAAGGTCGTCCGCCGGGATGCCGCCGATGTGCAGATATTTGCGTTCTGCAATCCCGTTGGCGGCAAAATACTCCGGCAAAGGCGTCACGGCAAAGGGCAATTCCGCCCCGGTATTGAGCAGACGCACACGGCGCGGCGTGCCGGGATAAAACTTTACATTGACCGCAGAAGAGACCAGCCCCTCCGGAAAATGAAGATAGGTCTTTCCGTTTTTCTTTGTGGCAAGAAACGTGTTTGCCTTGACCTGATAGTCAAAGGTGTCGGGCTCGGAGCCCTCAAGGCACCCTTCTACGCGGCGGTACCACTCCCCTACCCGCTCAATGATTTTCCGCTGGTCGGGGTCGATCGCCCCGTCCGCCATCGGACCGATGTTCAGCAGATAACTGCCGCCCATTGCCATGATACGGTCGATGGAAGCGGTAAGGTAGCGCAGGGTGTGATAATCCTCCCCCTGCCGCCAGCCCCAGCTCTGCTCACCAACGGCATTGCACGCCTCGGTCATGCGCACAAACCGGTTATGGCACATGGCGGCATTACTCTTGTATTCCCTTTCGGGGGTGGAAAAATCCCCCGCGGAAAAACCGCGGTCGTTGATAAGAATTCCCGGTTGCAGGCGACGCGCCAGCTCGTTGATCGAGGGGTCTTCCAGCTTCGGCGGGATGTCCCAAAACAGGGTATAAATATCGCCGTAGTCGGTCAGCAGTTCGGTGATCTGATCCTTGATGTATTGCCGGTAAGCAACCGTGTCGGGCTGATTTTGATTGACCGCTTTCCACTGATGAGTGGAGGCGGGGTTGTACCCCTTCGGGTGGTGCCAGTCCGGGTTGGAGTAATACAGAGAGAGCAACATTCCGTGCCGGTGGCAGGCGTCGGCAAGCAGCTTCAGCACATCCTTGCCGTAGGGGGTGTTCATAATGTTATAATCGGTATATTTGGTATCCCACATACAAAAACCGTCATGGTGTTTGGTGGTGAAACAGATATATTTCATCCCCGCATTTTTGGCAAGCAACACAATATCGTCCGGGTCGAAACGCACGGGATTGAAGCGCGTTGCCAGCGCCTCGTACTCCTCACGCGGCAGATCCAGCCGGGCAAACGCCTGCTCCTGCACGCCGGTCAGGGCATAAATGCCCCAATGGACAAACAGACCGAGTTTATTGTCAAATACGGGCAGTGCTTCGGGGGTGGCGATTTTCTCTTCCATCACAGTACTCCTTTGCGGGAAATGAGGGGGAAATATTCAAAATAATTATAACATTCCGCCACACACTTGTCAACCGGAAAGCGGCGGAAATTGAAAAAAGAAAAAGCAAAAAGCGGATGGGCACAAAGCACATCCGCTTTTTGCTGGAGCTGATAATCGGATTCGGACCGATGACCTCGTCATTACCAATGACGTGCTCTACCGACTGAGCTATATCAGCACACACGCCGCTCACAGCGACAGATGATATTATAGCAGAGGTTTGCCTGCTTGTCAAGGGGTTTTTGAAAGAAATTTGACATTTTTTTCGTTTCTCTGTGCGCTCTCCCCGTTGACAAAGGGCGGGAAATATGGTATACTGTTGTGGTCTATAAATAATGTAAAAAACCGGAGGTTGACACATGACCGAGCAGCATGACCTGCCGAAAACCTACGCCCCGCGTGAGTTTGAGGAACGCATTTATAAAAACTGGTGTGAAAAAGGTTACTTCACGCCGAAAATCGATAAAACCAAACCCTCCTACACCATCGTGATTCCTCCCCCGAACATTACGGGGCAACTGCATATGGGGCACGCGCTGGATGAAACGTTGCAGGACATTCTCATCCGCTACAAGCGGATGAGCGGCTATGTCACGCTCTGGCTCCCCGGCACCGACCACGCGTCCATCGCGACCGAAGCCAAAATTGTGGAAGCCATGCGCAAAGAAGGCGTGACCAAAGACGACCTTGGGCGTGACGGGTTCCTCACGCGCGCATGGGCATGGAAAAAGCAGTACGGCGGGCGCATTGTGGAGCAGCTCAAACGCCTTGGCTCCTCCTGCGACTGGACAAGAGAGCGCTTCACGCTGGACGACGGATGCTCCGCCGCGGTGAAAGAAGTGTTTGTGCGCCTGTATGACAAGGGGCTGA
>URMC01000116.1 GCA_900548735.1 uncultured Eubacteriales bacterium
ATGTTCCGGTTCAGATCACGGATACCCTTGGCGGCGCGCTGGCAAACGACAATGACGAGACCTTCCGCAACCGGCGTTACCTCGCGGTTTCGCTGGGGCTGTTCTCGGTGGTGCGTTTAGTGCGTGACGGGCAGTTCCTGATCGAAGCAAGAGAGTACTGCATCCCCGAAAAAGAATGCATCGCCCCCGCAGAGGATGACCCCTGCGGCACGTTCCGCAAGATGCCTTTCCCGGCGGCGGAGTTCTGCCCGCAATCGGCGCCCCTGACCGCAAACAACGGCAGACGGTCCTGCTGCGGCTCATAACATCGCATAACAAAAAGCGGAAATCCCGAAGGATTTCCGCTTTTAATTTATTTTTGTTTGCTTTTGCGATACCGAAACGGGGAACAGTGATACCGCTCCCGGAACTGATTGTGAAAAAAGCTGGTGTTCTCGTACCCCACGGCGATAATAATATCCCCGATTGGCAGCTCCGTGGTTTCCAGCAGCCGGATTGCCTCTTTGAAACGTGCCTCCTGTAAAAGTTGGCTGAACGTCACCCCGCAAAGATCGCGTACCCGCTTGGAAAGATAGGGGACGCTTAATCCCAGTTTTCCTGCCAGCTCCGTCAGCGTGGCGGTGCGGAAATCAGTGGCAAGATAACTGTCGATCCGGGCTTTGAGCAACTCGGAATCCGACCGGTGACGCGCCGTAGTGATAATGCACTCCGGCAACTCCCCGAAATAGCGCAGGATCAACCCCACCGTGGCTTTCAGGGTATCAGAACCCGTGATGTCGTTTCCGACCATGGCATAGCACAGATTTTCAAACAGGTTCTCGAGAGGCGGTACCCCCTCGGTGGAAAACAACATATATTCCGCCTCGCCGCCGGAACGGATGTTCTCGGTCAGAAAAGAGGAAAGCGAAGAGGAGGGTGGCAGGGCAGAAGCGAGAGAATGAAAACACTCGGTAGAAAGCATCACGTTGATGGCAATATCGCCCTCGCCGGTCTTGCGCACGCTGTGCTGAGCGTGGCGGTTGAGCAGTAAAACATCCCCCTCGCGCATCCGCACCTCACGGTGCTTGATCACGTGCGTGACCTCCCCGTGGCACACATACGTCATTTCCACATAGTTATGCCCGTGGGTCGGAAAGTCAGCAAAGCGTGTGTGGCGGCGCAGGGCAATCTGTGTGCCGTCCTGCATCAGGCGGTGACTGTTGACGATAAAATCCTTTGCGAAAGCGGTATAAAGGCGGCGGTTGACCTTGTGTTCCCCCTCCAGAATCCGTTTTTCCTCTTCATTGACCTGCCCCAGTTTTGTCAGAATTTCCTCTCGCATGAAATCACCCCCGTGACCCGTTTTTCTCATTGTATCATACCGAAAAGCAAAAAGCAAGCACAAAAACACAAAAATTGCTCTATTTTTGTAAAATAACCGTCCTTATGTGAAAGCGAAATCTGTGCTACAATGAAATCAGTGAAGAAAACGGAGGGATAAAAATGAAAACGGCTTACGATTTTGCAAAGGAACATTACGCGGCGCTGGGGATAGATACCGAGCAAGCCATCGCGTCGCTGCAAAACTTTTCCATGTCCATGCACTGCTGGCAGGGAGATGACGTGCGCGGATTCTGTGACGGCGGGCAGTTGACCGGAGGGATTCAGACCACGGGTAACTATCCCGGGCGCGCCACCACGCCGGCGCAACTGATGCAGGATATGGACAAAGCGCTCTCGCTGGTCGGCGGCAAGCACAAACTGAATCTGCATGCCATCTACGCCATATTTGAAAACGAGGAATTTGCCGACCGTGACAAATTGGAGCCGCGGCACTTTGCCCCTTGGGTGAAGTTTGCCAACGAGCGGGGGCTTGGGATTGACTTTAACCCCACGTTTTTCTCGCACCCGCTGGCGGCAAACAGCCTGACGCTTTCCTCGCCCGATGAATCCGTGCGCCGCTTCTGGGTAGAGCACGGCAAAGCGTGCCTGCGTATTTCCGAATACTTTGCAAACGAAACCGGCAAACCCTGTGTAATGAATATCTGGATTCCGGATGGATACAAGGACATTCCCGCCGACAGAATGGGACCCCGCGCCCGCTTCGCCAAGTCTTTGGACGAGATTCTTGCCGAGCCGTATGACAAAGAAAAAGTGCTGGTATGCCTTGAATCCAAAGTGTTTGGCATCGGTCTGGAAGCATACACAGTCGGCTCTGCCGAGTTTACGGTCAACTATGCGGCGAAAAAGGGCATTCTCCCTCTGATGGACAACGGGCACTACCACCCGACCGAAGTGGTTTCCGACAAGATTTCTTCTATGTTGCTGTTCCATAAAAAAATTGCCCTGCACGTCACCCGCGGGGTGCGCTGGGACAGCGACCACGTGGTGCGGTTAGACGACGAGACCCGCGAAATCGCCAAGGAACTGGTCGCCTCCGGGCGCCTTGACGATGTGGCGGTGGCGCTGGACTATTTTGACGCCAGCATCAACCGCATTGCCGCGTGGGTGATCGGTATGAGAAATATGCAGAAGGCCATGCTTTCCGCATTTCTGACCCCGCACGCCATGCTCAAAAAGTTGCAGGACAACGGTGAGTTTACCAAACTGCTGGTAATGGGCGAGGAATTGAAATCCTGCCCGGAGGGTGCGGTATGGCAGGAGTTCTGCCGCCGCGAGAACGTGCCCGCCGACGAGAGCTGGTGGGAGGAAGTGCACCGTTACGAGCAGGAAGTGCTTTCCGACAGATAAATACAAAACGACCGAAAACGGCGCGGAAATCCGCGCCGTTTTCTATTGACAAACTTTATCGGAGAAAGTATAATAAAATTACAGAAACAAAAGAGGTGTTGCTATGAATTTTGACGCGCTGACCGCCTATATTGACGGGCTTTATGAAAAAGAAGGGATTCCGTCCTCCCAGATTGTGATTCACAAAAACGGAGAGGAAATTTACCGCCACGCCGCGGGGTATCAGGACGTTGCCACCGGAGAGCCGATCCGGCGGGACGCGCTGTACTTTATGTATTCCTGCTCCAAAGTGGTGACGGTGATTGCCGCCATGCAGCAGCTGGAACAGGGCAAATTTCTGATGTTTGACCGCGTGGACAAATATCTGCCCGAATTTGCCGACATCAGGGTGGCAAGTTACACTCCGACCGGGAAAAAGGTGCTGGTCAACCCTCAGCACGCCCTGCGGATTTCCCATCTGTTTACAATGACCGGCGGTCTTGACTATGACTGGAAAGCCCCGGAACTCGTGGCAACGATTGCCGGGCACGACGGAAAACCCACCACGGCGGACGTGGTACGGGCAATCGCCAAAAAGCCGCTCTGCTTCCACCCCGGCACGCATTGGCAATACAGTCTTTCCCACGATGTGCTGGCGCGGCTGGTGGAGGTATGGTCCGGCGAACGGTTTGCGGATTATGTACAAAAACACATTTTTGACCCCGTGGGGATGGCACACTCCTGCTACCATCTGACCGATGCCATCCGCCCGAAAATGGCGGCGCAGTACCGCTTTGAAAAAGAACTCGGCAAGGCGGTGGATATAGGGCTTGTGAACGAGCACGTTCCGGGCGAGAATTACGACAGCGGCGGGGCAGGTGTGATCTCCTGTATTGACGATCTGATTCTGCTTGCCGATACGATGGAAGATGTGATCGACGTGGCAAATGAGATCGCATCCGAGCATTTGGAAACCCAGACAAAAAATCCATTTGAAGTGAGGACCAAGATCCGCAATGCAGGAGCTATCTTTATCGGAGAATATGCAAGCGAGCCACT
>URMC01000117.1 GCA_900548735.1 uncultured Eubacteriales bacterium
GCCTGTCAAGGTATCTTTTGAAAATAAGTAAAAGTTTTTTGAGATGTGGGCGGGAATTTGCGTTATCCACTGATATGTGGCGGGTTTTGGGGGGAGATGAAAGTTAGTTGGCATGGAGAACAATCCCTCAGGCGCTCTCGCGCCGGCTCTCTTTACCGGAGGACGCCAAAAAAACGGAGGGCGCCGCAAGCGGCGCCCTCCGTTTGTGGGAAATTTGTGTTATCCCCCAATACGTGGTGCGTTTTTGAAGAAAATTTGCGTTTTTCAGGATTTTACAGTTTCCGAAGTTTCGCGGTTTCAGGATTCGCGGTTTCGGGATTTTGCCGTTTTGGAAATGCGGCGGGCTTCCCCCAGCATCCGGAACCCATCACGCAAGGGGTGGACGTGGGAATTTGCCGAAACAAGCACCTGCACGGGTAACTCCGTGATCGGAAAGCCCAGTTGCTCGGCGCGCAGGAGGGTTTCAAACTCAAAAGAATACCCGTTTTCCCGCAAAGGGGTGAACAGCGCCACCGCCATTTCCCGCGGGTAGGCTTTGCACCCGCTTTGCGGATCGCTGACCGGAAGTGCGGCAATCCGCCGGATAAGACGCCGGTAAAGCCCGGAAAAAACGCGTCTTGCGGCAGAATATGCCCCATACCCGTCCTTGCCGGTACGCTTGCCCACCACGATACCGCCGGTCGCCTCCGCCGTTTGCAAAAACGGCAGGAGCACCGCCGTGCCGTAGGCAAGGTCGGCATCTGTATAAAAAATCAGATCTCCTGTGGCGGCAAGCACGCCGCGCCGCAGTGCCCCGCCTTTGCCAAGGTGCGCCCCCGTCAGCACCCGACAGCAGGAAAGCCCCATCGCCGTAATTTTTTCTCCGCCACCGTCGGTACTGCCGTCATCACAAAAAAGGATCTCTGCCTCATACGGCAACTCCGCCACCGCCGCGGCAAGGCGGCGCGCGGTGGCTTCAATCACGGTCGCATCATTATAAAACGGAATCAGAATGCTGACTTTCACTCTGTCCCCGCCTTTCGGTACACCGCAAAATCGACTTCCGCGTCGCAGGAAAGCCCGGTGAGGGCGGCAAGCCGCTCCCGCCCCTTTTGCGGCGTGCGGTAGTAATACGGCGTCATGGCAAACAGGTTTTCCGCATCCTTCCCGGAAAGCGCCATAGGGAACGACAGCGTTTCCTTGTGACAGAGCGGCAGAACGGCAGGCGCGTCGGCACGCGGCTCGTTTTCATACACTTCGTCATACAGCACTTTTTTCAGCGCCAGCAGATGCGCGGCTCCGGCACCGACCGTAATCAGCACGCCGCCGGGGCGCAGTACCCGGCAAAACTCGCCTTCCGCCACCGGGGCAAACAGCGACACCACGGCATCCATACTACCGTCGGCTACCGGCAACTCAAAAATACCGGCTACGGCAAATTCCGCAGAGAGATTTTCCCGCGCGGCGGTTTTTGCCGCCGCCGTGATTCCCTTTTTGGAAAGGTCGATTCCGGCAACAAAATATCCTGCCGCCGCGAGAAAACAGGAATAGTACCCCTCCCCGCACCCGGCATCCAGCACGGTGTTGCCGGGAGCGTATTCCCTGACCAGCGACAAGAGTTTTTCGGCAATCGGACGGTAAAACCCTGCGCCGAGAAATGCGCGGCGCGCCGCAATCAGCACGGCGTCGTCCCCGCCGCCGGAAGCCCCCGGCAGTGTGAGATTGACATATCCGCTTGCCGCCACGTCAAAGCAATGCCGCCGAGCGCCGCGGCAGAAATAACTGCCGCCTGACCGCTCCAACGGCGCTTTGCAATGGGGACAGATAAAGACCTCTTTTTCCATATGTTCCTTCCCAAAACCGCCCCGTTTCGCGGTCACCCGCGAAACGGGGCGGTTTTACGCTTTGCTATGCTTCATTGTAGCACAAACCGGGGATTATTGCAAGCCCTCTCCCTCTTGCGGTTTGGAGAGCGGAAGCTCAAACCAGAACACACTCCCCACACCGATGGCGCTCTCCACACCGTAGCGCGCGGCGTGTTTATCCAGCACTTCTTTCACGATAGAAAGCCCCAGCCCCGACCCCATGGTCGCCTGTTTGTGCAGTTTGTCCGCGCGGTAATATCTGTCCCAGATCTGCGCAATCTGCTCCGGCGGAATCCCCTCTCCGGTATCCCGCACGGAAACGCGCGCAAAGTCGCCAACCACAGTCAGCGTGACTGTGACCAGTTTGTTTTGCCCGGTATAATTGACGGCGTTGTTCAGCAGGTTATAAATCACCTGCAACAGCATCGTGCGATCCACAAAAATCATCACCGGCTCATCCGGCACACGGTACTCCACGCGATAACCCTTATGGCGCAGCATCTGGTCGTAACGACCGACCGCATCACGCACGGTTTCACAGAGATCCAGTTCCACGCGGTTCGGTTTCATCGTTCCCGCCTGCAATTTGGAGAGATCCAGCAGGTCACTGACCAGCACTGTCAGCCGCTCGGTCTCATCGATAATCAACTGAATATTTTCCGGTGAGTTCTCGCCCGGAATATCGCGCATCATTTCGCTGTACCCGCGGATCATGGTCAACGGGGTGCGCAAATCGTGCGAAATGTTGGCAATCAGTTCTTTTTGCAGCTGACTGGTTTTGCCGATCTCGCCCGCGGCAAAGTTCAGCGCGCCTGCCAGTTCCTCCGCCTCACGATAGCCTTTCCCCGTAAAGTCCGCCGTATAATCGCCCTTTGCCAGTTTGCCTGCCTTGGCGGTGATGTCTTTGAGGGGACGCGCGATGGACTCCGAGAGGAAGAGCGTTAAGAGCACCGTGAGAATCAACATTGCCCCGCACAGCCAGAAAAACTGCGTTTGCAGGGTATTGACCGTAGAGGAAATCGGCGTCAGCTCGGTATCCAGCATCAGGAAATACTCGGTGCCGTCCTTGGTGAAGTCGGTGGCGTAAATCAGGTTGATGAGGTCGGTGCGAAGCCCCGGAAAGCGGAAATCGCCGTCCGGATCTCTCAGCCCGCCGGAAAACTGCACCCGTTTGGTATAGGCGCCGCCGTTTTCCAGCGTTTTGGTGCGGATGCGCATGACCATATCGCTGTCCATCGGATGGATAAAGCACCCGTAAATCGCGGATACGCCGGCAACCTCTTCTGCCTCCCCGCCTGACACCCGGAAAAGCCGGGCGCAGATCAGCTTGCCGGAAAGCGCGTTCTCGACCTCCTGTTGCAGTTCCTCTTCCCCGATGACGCTTTGAATGGCACCGGCAACCTCCTCCAGCTCGGAGGATTTTTCATGGTCGTAAAACACGCCAAGCAGGCGTATCTGAACCACCCACACCGCCAAAAGCAAAAACAGGGTAAAAAGAAACAGCGTGAGAAACAGTTTCCAGCGCACGCTGATATGATGACGAGGAGCGCGGCGTTTTTGCGCCGCGCTCATTTGACTTCCTCAAAGCGATATCCCACGCCGCGCAACGTCACGATATAATCGCTGAACCTGCCAAGGGACTTGCGCAGGAGTTTGACGTGCGTATCCAGCGTGCGGGCATCGCCGTAAAAATCGTATCCCCACACCTCGCTGATCAGCTTCTCGCGGGAAAGTGCGATGTTGCGGTTGCGGATGAGGTAGAAAAACAAATCGTACTCTTTCGGGGACATCTCGACCCGTTTGCCGTCGATATACACGATACGCGCGGTAAGATCCACCCGCAGTGCTCCGTCTGCAAACTCCACAATCTCGTTT
>URMC01000118.1 GCA_900548735.1 uncultured Eubacteriales bacterium
CGTTCGCTGAAAGTTTGGCGTGCGCCGTGTAAAAATTTTTGAGGGAGTCAAGAGGGGACTTTTTATAAAAAGTCCCCTCTTGCGCGCGTCTGCGGCGGGGCTACCGGCATTTCGCCAATGCCCCGCAAACGGCGGGCAGCTTTTCCGGCGGGAGAAAAAGCGCATCCGCGCCAAAGGAAAGCAACCGGGAAAGCGCCACGGTATCGGCGGCAAGAAAACCGGCAATTCCGCAAAAACGCCCGCATACGTGCGCAGTTCCCGAAAAATCCTCCACGTACCGGAACAGAATATCTCTGCCGCACCGGGAGGGGCGCTCCCCCTCGGGGAGCGCCAGCGCAAACGCCGCCAGAGAATCCGTATCCGCTACGGCAAAATCCCAATCTTCCAGAAGCCGCCGCCCGCAAAGCACGGCGGCAGGGGTCTCTACCCGGATGCCGATGGGGATGGTTTCGTCAAACGGCTCCCGATGATAAAGCAGGGTGCGAAGCGCCTTTTCCGCGCACTGCCGGATGGCGTTTGCCTCCCCCGGATCATTGACAAACGGCAAAAGCAAAGACGCGCGCGCCAGCGCAGAGGTGCGGTAAGCCGCCCGGAAAAACGCTTCAAACAGATCGCGCTCCCGCAACAGCCCGCGTACGCCCCGGCGGGAAAAATCCGCGCGCACGGGCGCGACTTCCGGCGGGGAAAGTATCAGCTCCGCGCCGTCAAATACCTCGCGCGCTTCCCGGAAAAACGCAAAAAAGCGTTCCTCCACTTCCCCTGCCCCGGTCGGGGGCGGCGGTGTCAGGCATACGGTATCCACCCTGTACCCGCCGGAAGGCGGCGGAATGCGCCCTCCGCGGGCAAAGCGCGCGCCAATTTCCGCCACAACGCGCACCTGCCGCCCGCGCCCTGCGCCCGGTGGCAACGGCTCCCCCTCATCCCGTTCGTCCGACAAAAAAAATTGTTGCATTTTTGCCAAAATCTCACCCCGTTCCGCTACTTATTCTTCCGTTTCGGTGTTGTTTTATGCGGATGCCGAGGGCATGCGGCGCAAACCCTTTGCCAACCGACAGGGGGAAATTGATAAATTTTTCAAAAACCTCCTACAACGGGGGAAAATATGTTATACTGAGCGCAAGGGTATGACCCGACTAAGCAACGCAAAAGGAGATACGGAATGAAACTGCAATACTGGGGCACCGCCGCAACCGAAGGCGTGCCGGCAATCTTCTGCCTTTGTGAAAACTGCAAAAAAGCCCGTGCGCTGGGCGGAAAGAACCTCCGCAGCCGCTCGCAGGCATCCATTGACGATACCCTGCTCATCGACCTGAACGAGGACACCTACTGGCACGAAATCCGCTACAACAAGGATCTGGTCAATTTTCATCATCTGCTGATCACCCACACCCACCCCGATCATCTCCAGCCCGAAATTTTCTACAACCGCGTGCACGGGCTTTGCCATACCGACGGCAAGGAAAGCATGCTCACGGTCTACGGCTCCCCGCGCGTGACCGGCATTGTCGATCAGGTCATCCGCAATGACCTCAAGGGTTTTGAGGGGCGCCTTTCCACCCGCACGCTTGCCCCGTTTGAGCCGACGGACATCGAGGAGTATACCGTCACCGCCCTCCCGGCACAGCACGCGGAGTGGACAGGACCCTACATTTATCAGATCTCCAAAGGCGGCAAAACCCTGCTTTACGGGCATGATTCCGATGTGTTCGGCGAAGAGGTTTTTGCCTATTGGAGGCAGAACGGTGTGCGTTTTGACTATGTTTCGCTGGATTGCACCGCCGGCACCACGCACATTACCTACCATGGGCACATGAGCTTTGAGCGCAACCTGCTGGTGCGCGAAAAAATGATCGCATGCGGCGCGGCGGATGAAAAAACCGTGTTCTGCTGCAATCACTTCTCCCACAATCACCCGGCATGCCTGTATGACGTGATGAAACCGGTAGCGGACGAGCACGGTTTTCTGGTGTCGTATGACGGCATGAGCGTAGAAATTTAAGAGGTAACAGATGGACGAGAAAAAACCGCCGGAAAACATGCCGGAAGCAACAAATCCCCCCACGACTGCCGCGGAAAAGACCGGAACGAAAAACCCCAACCGCGGCAAGTGGATCGCGCTGATCTGCTCGGTGGCGGCGGTTTTTCTGGTACTCGGTACCGTGCTGATCGTGAGAAGCGTGAGAAATCGCCGCCCGCCGGAGCTGGAAGAGATTCGCGGAAGAATTGAGGAACTGATTACCGCCTCCCGCGCCGTCAACGAGATCCTGTTCGGCGAGGGGGTGCCCACCTATGAGCGGATCTATCAGCCCGAGTACACCCTGCAAAAATACAAATACACCTACAAAGAAAAGGAATACACCCGTTCCTATTTCTCTTTTACCGACCGTGACGGGCGGGTGATCCTCAAATATCAGTACTGCTTAGCGGCAGGGATCGACGAGGACGGGGACGGGAAAGCCGATTATTACGAGTACCCGGATCTGGAAAACGGCGGATTTCTCACCGTGAAATACGTCAACGACTATCGCTTTGCCGAGGTCTTTTATGAGGAGAAGGACGGCGCGTTTTACCGGGGGGAAACCGAAAAGGACGGGGCAACCGTTCCCTTCTGGCTGGTGCATACCGACTATACGGAGCCGTTTTATTACACCTCGGAGGATGACCTCAATTACGATTACGTGAGAGAGGACGCCCCCTATCAGACCGTGGATGAGATCAAACGGCTGGCGGAAACGGTTTATTCCTCCGAGTATCTGGCATCGGTTTATGAGAGCCTGTTTACCGGCATTACGGTAGCGGAGGGCAACATGGGCACCCTGCTTGCGCGTTACGCAGAGATGGAAAAAGAGGACGGGTATGTGTACCTGATGAAGTCCAACCAGTCCGCGCCGATCAACGTGAAGCGCGTGTTTGATTTTTCCACGATGAAGATGGTCAAACCGAGCAACAAAAATTATGTAAATGTTCAGATGGAAACGTATCTGGAAGGGGACGAAGCAAACCGCGTGATCGTGCGGGTCTCCCTGAAACTGGAAAACGGACAGTGGATGCTGGATTCGCCCACCTACTGAGTTTCAAGGAGGAGACAAGATGAAACAACAATATGCCGTAACCGTGCGGATGTCCGAGGAGCTGATGCGCCAGTTGCTTTGCCTGTGCGAGGCGGAGCACCGCACGCCGAACAACCAGTTTTTGCTGATGCTGCGCAACGCCGTGCAATACCATGAGCGCGCCAAAGGGCATATGGACCGTAAGAAACTGGCGGAATATGACCTTACCCCTTACGAAGAGAAACTTTGACTTTGCGGCATTTGTAACGGCAAAGGTCACTGCGGCAAGCGGATTTTACACAAAAGGAGCCACGACATACAGCCGTGGCTCCTTTTGAATTGTTCCAAACAACGCCGCGCCAAAGTTTGGCGGGGGGTATCCAAAACAAAATCCAACTCCTTCGTTGCGCTCTCTCCTCCTCTCCCGGATGGGGGCTTTTCTCGCCGCTGTTTGGCATATCGCCTTGCTGATTTGTAGGGGCGACCATTGGTCGGCACCTGCGGTGCGGCTTTCTCAGGCTGACGCGGCGCTTTGGGTACGTTCGCTGAAAGTTTGGCGTGCGCCGTGTAAAAATTTTTGAGGGAGTCAAGAGGGGACTTTTTATAAAAAGTCCCC
>URMC01000119.1 GCA_900548735.1 uncultured Eubacteriales bacterium
ATATAAGATAACCGACAGCAAGATTGCCTTTGAGATAAAGAACGGAGCGGTTATCCGTAATCATTAACATTTTTTATAGGTAAACAGCAAAACGTTCACCACGAACTGAGACTGTTCGTGAAATTGCAGATGAAATTCTGAAACTTTAATAATCATTAGGAAAAAATACTTATCGTCCGACACACTCTCGAAAACAGCCAAAAAACGAGATTTTGTCCTACACACGCAAGTGTGATGGTCTATCAGTCTTTTCTGATAGACCATCTTTTTTTAGGCTGTAATCTGACCCGGAATCTGTTCCGTGCCGGAAAGGATGTCACCCTGCTGGCGCGGGGAGCATGGGCAGAGACGACCCGGGAGAACGGCTTGCGGATGAAAAGCAAGCTCTCCCCACGCACATCGGTCAGTCGCGTTCCGGTTGTGACCGAGCTTCTGCCGGAGGATGCGTATGATGTGATTTTTGTTGCCGTGCGGTACACACAGCTTGCGGGGATGGTGGACACGCTGAAAGCCAACAAAACGAAAAATATCGTTTTTGTGGGGAACAATGTGCGTGCGACGGAGCTTGCCGCGCTCTTACCCGGGAAAACCGTGATGTTTGCCTTTACCGGCGCGGCGGGGCATCGGGAAAGCGACCGGGTAGTGTCGGCAGATCTGCGCAAAATTACCATCGGGCAGCTTCGCGGTGCACCGTCATGCGAAAAACTGATCGGAGGGATTTTTGCCGGAACCGGATATAAGGTCACCTATGAGCCGAATATGGGGGATTATCTTCTGTGCCATGCCGCGTTTGTGGTGCCTGCCACATTCGCCTGCTATAAAACCGACGGCAACCTGAAAAAGCTGAAAAAGAATACCGCATATCTGAACCGGCTGATTGATGCCAATATCGAAGGGTACCGCGCGATACAAAACGCAGGGCATGAGATTCTGCCGAAGGAAGATCAGGCGTTTGAGGGTGCCGGATACCGAAAGGCCTGTCTGCGCTTCTTTAAACTGATGTGCGCGACATGGCTCGGGAAAATCTGTCTTTCCGACCACACGATGAACACGGCAGAGGAGATGAGCGCACTGAACCGGGATCTGAAACTGTTTTTTGACGAAAACGGTGCAGAATACCCGGCTTGGCAGGCGCTGGAGAAGGAGTGCGGGAGGTAGCCTGACAGGCTGTATTACCGCAAAGGATAAATGCAAAAAATGGATTTTCGGCACGGTCGGAACGGCGATCATTTCGGCAATACTGTCAGCTGTGATGATGATATTTATTCGCTGAGTCTGCCGAAAACAACGGAGGAAAGGTATGGGAGACAAGATAAAGCTTTCCGGCGTTCCGGAAACCATGTTGCAGACGGTGTATGCCCGCGCAAAGGAAAGCAGAATGCGCGGCGCCGTTCATGATGCGAAGACGGAAGAAATTGTGAAGAGGCTGGACTACGATTTTTCGCTTGCGGACAAAGATGCTGCTATGCACAGCGGCGTGATTGCCCGCACCATCGTTCTTGACCGGCTGGTGGCAGAGTGGCTTTCCCGAAATCCCGGTGCGGTGGTGGTAAACATTGCCTGCGGCTTGGACACCCGGTGCTACCGCATGCAGGGGTATACGCAATGGAAAAACCTTGATCTGCCGGAGACCATTGCCGTAAGGGAAAAGCTTTGCCGGAGAGCGGTGCCGCTTCTCAGGTTGCCATGTCCGCCACGGACGACTGGGGCGGTGTGATTGCAGAATCCGACGCACCGGTTCTCGTGGTGATCGAGGGCTTGACCATGTATCTGTGCGAGGCGGACGTGAAGCGCATTTTTGAGGTGATTGCCGGCAGATTTCGGAAAGTGACGGTCTTTGGGAGACCATGAACCCGATGGTGGTGAAGCACTTCCGTAAAAGTCCATTGAGGGAAGTCACGCAAAATTCAGCTGGGGTATCAAAAACGGCAAGGCGCTTGCCGGGCTTCTCCCTGATTTCCGGCTGGTGGAGAAGCACAGCCTGACCGAGGGGATGACTGTATTTGTGCCGGTTTATAAATTGCTGAACAAGATCGGATTTGTGCGGAATATCTCCAACAAAATTATCGTGCTGGAGAAATAAAAGAAAAACGGTGCACACCGTACCTGTAAAATAATACATTTCTTCAAAAACGCGCGGAATGCTTGACATTCCGCGCGTTTTATACTATACTAAAGATAGGTAAATTTATACTTTTTGAGAAAGATGAGGGGCAGGAATGAGCAAGTATTTTGGTACGGACGGCTTTCGCGGTGAGGCAAATGTGGTACTGACCTCCGAGCACGCGTGGAAAATCGGGCGCTTTCTCGGCTGGTACTACGGCAAAGCCCATAAGCCGAAAATCGTGATCGGCAAAGACACCCGTATTTCCTCTTATACTCTGGAGTATGCCCTTGCGGCAGGGCTGACCGCTTCCGGCGCGGATGCCTATATTCTTCACGTGACCACGACCCCCAGTGTTTCTTACGTGACAAGATTTGACCATTTCGACTGCGGAATTATGATTTCCGCCAGTCATAACCCTTACTATGATAACGGCATCAAACTGATCAACTCCAACGGCGAAAAAATGGAGGATGAGACGATTGAGGCACTGGAAAACTACTTGGATGAGGGGCAGGAACTGCCTTTCGCCGCCGGCGAAAACGTAGGCATTGTGGTAGACTACGTGGCGGGCAGAAACCGTTATATCGGATATCTCATCTCTCTTGCCACCGTCTCCTATCGTGGCAAGCGCGTGGGGCTGGACTGCGCCAACGGCAGCGCCTATATGATTGCGCAAAACGTGTTCAATGCGCTGGGCGCGGACACTTATATCATTCACAACCACCCGGACGGGTTCAATATCAACCGCGACGCGGGCTCCACTCATATCGAGCGGTTGCAGGAATACGTTCTGCGCAACAAACTGGACATCGGTTTTGCTTTCGACGGGGACGCCGACCGCTGTATCGCCGTGGACGAAAAGGGCAACGTGGCAGACGGTGACGCGATTCTGTATATGATGAGCAAATATCTGAAATCCCGCGGGCAGTTGGATCACAACACGGTGGTAACCACGGTGATGTCCAACTTCGGGCTCTATAAGGCGTTGGAAGCCGAGGGGATTTCTTATGAAAAAACCGCCGTGGGCGATAAATACGTCTATGAATGTATGGCGAAAAACGGATTTCGCCTGGGCGGAGAGCAATCGGGGCACATTATTTTCAGCAAATACGCCAACACCGGGGACGGCATTCTGACCGCCATTTCCATGATGGAATTGCTGTGCTCCGAAGAGAGACCGCTCTCCGAGCTGACCGCCGGATTTCAACCGTATCCGCAGGTGTTGCTGAACGTACGGGTAAAGGACAAAGCCGCCGCCCTGCAAGATGAAACCGTTTTGGCGGCGGTAGAGGCACAGAGCCGCATTCTCGGAGATACGGGGCGGATGCTGGTGCGTGCCAGCGGCACAGAGCCGATGGTGCGCGTAATGGCGGAGGCGGAAACCAAAGAACGTTGCCTTGCCTGCGTGAACACCGTGGTTGCCGTGATGAAAGAACGGGGGCTGTGCGTGGAATGAAAACCGGCATGGAAATGAGTGAACTTTTTGACTTTTCGCATACCGTTG
>URMC01000120.1 GCA_900548735.1 uncultured Eubacteriales bacterium
AAGAGGGGACTTTTTATAAAAAGTCCCCTCTTGCGCGCGAAAAGGGGGCTTTTTGAAAAAAGCCCCCTTTAAATCCCCGAAAAACTTTTGGGCAGCCGGTGCCGAACTTCAGGCGTGTGCGCCCAAAGTAAGGCATCAGCCTGAAAGCCGCCCCGCAGGGGCTTATGCAAGCCACCGCCCGATGCCGGCGGCAAACTTGTCAAGCCCCTTTGCCAGCACATCGCGCTGGCAGGCAACATTCATGCGCAAAAACTGCGCGCCGTTGCCCCGATAGGGGCTGCCGGCGGAAAGATACAACCCGGTCTCCTTGCGGAGAAAATCACGCAAGCCGTCCGTGTTTTTCGTCAGCTCCCCGCAGTCCAGCCACAAAAGATACGTGGCGTTCTGCGGTACCACCCGCACGCCGGGTGCCAGATCCGTGATTGCGGCAACCGCCGCGCGTTTGTTGGCGGCAAGGTAGGCGCGAAGCGCGTCCAGCCAGTCGCCCCCTTCGCGGAAAGCCGCCACCGTGGCAAGCGCCGCAAAGCAGTTCGGCTCCGCCACCTCGTCGCTGTTCAGCCCGCGCACGACCTTTGCCCGCAGGTGCTCCTCCGGCACGGCAACCGCCGCGGACTGCAACCCCGCCAAGTTGAACGCCTTGCTTGCCGAAAGGCAGGTCACGCTGACCTCCCGGCACTCCGCCGAAACCGAGGCAAACGGCACGTATTCCGCGCCGGGGTCGGTCAGGTCGCAGTGAATCTCATCCGACAGTAACGTCACGCCGTGCTTTTTGCACAGCGCCCCCACCGTGGCAAGCTCCTCCCTTGTCCAGATCTTGCCCACCGGGTTGTGCGGGTTGCAAAGAATCATCATGGTGGCAAGCGGATCCGCCAGTTTGCGCTCCAGATCCTCAAAATCGGCGCGGTAGGTGCCGTTTTCGTAAATCAGCGGACTCTCGGAGACCACCCGCCCCGCGTTTTCCACCGAATGAAAGAAAATATCATAAACCGGGGTCTGTAAGACCACGCGGTCGCCCACGTTGGTCACGCGTTTGACAATGCTGGAAATGGCAGGCACCACGCCGGTGCAGAACGTCAGCCACTCGTGCGGAATCCGGAAGCCGTGGCGCGTCTCCCACCACCGGGAAATCGCGGCGTACCATTCGTCCGGCACCACCGTGTAGCCGAAAATGCCTTCCTTTGCCCGCCGCACGATCGCCTCGGTCACCGCGGGCGCGGTGCGAAAATCCATATCCGCCACCCACATCGGCAGCTCGTTTTCGCCCACGTCCCATTTGAGCGACCCTGTGCCCCGCCGCGCGGTCGGTGCGTCAAAGTCAAATTTCATACCGCACCTCCACGGGCGCCCCGCGGCAGATGATTTTGGTTTTGGCGGGGTCTACCTTGTCCGCCTGCACAATGAGTTCTCCGATTTCGTCCGCGGTGATTTTGCCGCCGTTGGGGTTGAGCACGCTATCCACCTTGCCCTTGATGTCCGCCTCCACGGTGCTGTACTCAAAAGCAAGCGTGGTGTTGAGCAGGCGGCAGTTTTTCATCGTCAGGTTTTCGATGTAGCACATCCCTTGCAGGCTCTCCACCGTGCAGTTGATCAGCGTGAGGTTTTTCGCATTCCAGCCGAGATATTCGCCGGAGATGAAGGAGTTTGTGACCGTTACGTTTTCGGTGTTCCAGAACGCGTCCTTGGAGAGGAGCGTGGAATGGTGAATTTCCACGTTTTTCGCCCCGTCAAAGGAGTAATTGCCGGTCAGGGTCAGGTGGTCAAAGCGCACGTTCTCGCAGTTCATGGCAAAATAATCGCCCCGCGCCGTCACGTCCCTGCCCTCCACGTCCCGGCAGGTCCACAGCGTTTCCGCCGCGTTGGGAAAGGTCACGCCCGCCAGCGTGACGCCGCGGCAACGGCGGAAGTTTTTCGGTGCCTCGATGACCGTATCGCGCACCGAAATATCCTCGGTATACCAGATGCCGGCGCGCGCCATTTCAAACAGCGTGCAGTGATCCAGCGCGATATGGTGCCCGTACCAGAGCGGGTATTTCCAGCGGAAGATACAACCGGTAAGCGTGAGGTTCCGGCTTTCTTTGAGCGGCGACTCGCCGTCGGCAAAGGTGCAGTGGGAGAGCTCCAGCCCGTCGGAGCCGAAAAGCGCCCGTTCACCCGTGAAAAATTGTTGTTCGATCGTTTTCATGTTTCTCATCCCTTTCGTTTGGGGTTGTTTTTATTATAACCCCGCGGGCGCGCCGGTGCAAGTTTTAAGAAGAATATTTTTTAAAATTCCGGCAAAAATACGAAAAATTAAAAAAAATTGCAAAACCCCCTTGAAAAAAGACGCAAAATCCGTTAGAATAAAGTGTAATATATGCTGACCGTGGCGGGTGCGCCGTCGGGTGGCATCCTTTGGAGGTTTAGAAATGGTAGTAGCAGGCGATTTTAAAAACGGCGTTACCTTTGATGACGGTCAGGGCAACGTTCTTCAGGTCATTGAGTTTCAGCATGTAAAACCCGGCAAGGGCGCGGCTTTTGTGCGCACCAAGCTGAAAAACGTGAGCACAGGCGCGGTGATTGAAAAAACGTTTAACCCCACAGATAAATTCGACAGCGCGTATATCGAGCGCAAGGAAATGCAGTACTCCTACAACGACGGGGATCTGTATTACTTTATGGATATGGAGACCTTTGACATGCTGCCCCTGAACAGCGACAAGCTGCCGGACAGCTTCAAGTTTGTCAAGGAAGAAATGATGTGCAAAATCATCTCCTACAAGGGTAACGTGTTCGGCGTGGAGCCCCCCACATTTGTGGAGCTTGCCGTAGCGCATACTTAATATTTTTTTTCCGGGAACACCGAGATCAACACCCTCAAGCCCGCCACGCTGGAAACCGGCGCCGAGATCAAGGTGCCGCTGTTTATCAACGAGGGCGACGTGGTGAAGATTGACACCCGCACCGGCGAATATCTCTCCCGCGCATAAGCGAGAGCAAAAGGAGGAGTTTGTGATGCAGATGAAGGAAAAAGCGGCATACCTGAAGGGGCTTGCCGAGGGTCTTGACCTGGATAAGAACACCAAAGAGGGCAAGCTGTTTGCCGCAATGCTGGATGCGATTGATGCCATGGCGGCAAAGATCGACGAGCTGGACGCCGATGTGGAAGAGCTGAACGACTACTGCGAAGAGCTGGACGAGGATCTGGGCGACGTAGAGGAAGTGCTGATCGGCGAGGACGACGATGAGGAGTGCGACGGCGAGTGCGGCGACTGCGACTATGCGGACGACTGCGATTACGCCGACGACGAAGAAACCTTTGAGATCGAGTGCCCCTCCTGCGGTGAGAAGGTCTGCTTTGCGGGCGACATTGATCCCTCGGATCTGACCTGCCCTGCCTGCGGCGAGAAATTCTCCTGCAAGTTTGAGGACGAAGACAAGAAATAATCTGGCAGTGTGAAACACAGCCCCACCCCGCCGCACCGGGCGCATAGCGCCCGGTGCGGCGGGGGTTTGTGAAGAAACGCCCAAGGGTTGGTGAGAGGTATGCATAACAAAATCAGACTTCTTCGTTGCGC
>URMC01000121.1 GCA_900548735.1 uncultured Eubacteriales bacterium
GTGCGGCGGTTTTGGTGCGCTTGGAGCGTTTGAGCACAGCCTCCACGCGCAACATCAACTCACGCGGGGAAAACGGCTTGACCACATAATCATCCGCGCCCGCCTCAAAGCCGTTGATCTTATCATACTCCTCCCCACGGGCAGAAAGCATGATAATCGGGGTGTCGGAAATTTTGCGAATCTCTTTGCAGGCGGAAAACCCGTCCAGTTCCGGCATCATAATATCCAAAATAATGATGTCGAATTTTTCGCGGCGGCAAAGAAGCACCGCCTCCATTCCGTCCCCGGCTTCGGTCACGGTATGCCCCTCAAATTCCGCATATTTGCGGATCACGGAGCGGATGCGCATTTCATCGTCTGCTACCAGAATGTGATACATGGCTGTCTCTCCTTATAATATTTTACTGTCCTTTCGGGTTATACTCCACCAAAGTGACCGAAACGGTCATTGTTTGCCTGTTGCGCAAAATCGTCAGCTCCACGGTGTCGCCCACCAGATGGGAGCGGATAATCTGCTTGAGATCGCTGAACTCGGAGACCGACTTCCCGTCGATGCTTCTGATAATATGATCGGTGTTCAGCACTTCGCTGTTGCCTGCGTCATAAACGTACACCACCGGCACGCCGGCAAACCCGGAACCGTAATACCCGCTGGCAACCGTAACGCCCAGCCCCGGCACGCCGCGGACATAGCCGTATTGCAGGATATCCTCAATCGACTTCATGGCGGAGTCAATCGGGATGGCAAACCCGAGCCCCTCCACGCCGGAGGCGGAATATTTTGCGTTGACAATTCCGATCAGCTCACCGGCAAGGTTGAACAGCCCGCCGCCCGAGTTGCCGGAGTTGATGGCGGCATTGGTCTGAAGAAGCGTCATGGTTACGCCGTCAATCTGCACCTGCCGCGAAATGGAACTGATAATCCCGTTGGTCACAGTGCCGCCCAGTTCCCCCAACGGATTGCCGATGGCAAAAACCTCTTCGGCAAGCACAATGTTGGAGCTACACCCCAGCTTTGCCACCGTCAGCTCGGACGTGGGATTGATTTTGAGAATGGCGATATCGCCGTCCTCGTCCGTTCCACGGACATATGCTTCATATCTTGTCTGTTTGTACGCCCCGGTTTCGTCGGTCTGGCTGTGGTCGGTTACAATGACATAGATCTCGGTATAGCCGCTGACTACGTGATTGTTGGTCACGATAATGCCTTCCTCATTGATAATCACACCGCTCCCGGCGCCTGCCGACACCGTGCCGCGGACAGAGGTCTTGGTGGTCACAATCTCCACCACCGAATCCTGCACCATGGCAACCGCCTCAGTCAGCAGTTTCGGATTTTCACCGGCGGAGCCGTATTTGAGAGAAGCATTGGAGCCATCGTTTTTCTGCAACAGTACAGAAGAAAAATCATATTGGTCCGCGCCTTTACTGCCATACACGGTGGACTGGGTTGACCCGTTATTGGTCTCACCGGGGGTCAGGGTATTATTCGGCTCCGTATTGCCGATGGCATCGGCAAGCACGCGCTTTGCCACCATCACACCGCCGAAAAGTGTCAGCCCCGAAAACAGGATGCACGCTGCCACAATCGCCGCAATCAGGGCAATTTTTCTTCTTTTCGGTTTCTTTTTTGCGGGTTGCCCCGCCCGGTTCTGCACATGCTCATTCTGATAGGACACGCCATACCACTGCGGGTCATTGATCGGGGGAAACCCGTTCCCCCCGGTTGTGTTTTCGGTATTTCTGGCTTCGTTTTGCGTCTGGTCGGAATCCGGGGTTGTATTGTGAGAAAAATCATGGTTGTTCATGTTATGATTTACTCCTTTCCCGTTTACTGACCATAGTATAGCGCGCTTTTGTGATGATTTGATGATTGTATGGAAAAAAACGCTTGAAATGTAAAAAACCATCATCGGTCACATTGCAAAGTGCCCGGATTTATGATATACTGAAAAGCGGAAAGTCATTCTGTGAAAGGAGGCAATTTCATGCTGGAAGCAATCCGCGCTCTGCTTGCCGCAAACGGCATCGAAAAAACCGCGCCCGTGCGCCTTGACGACTGCAGAATCGTAAAAAATTACCTTTTGGAGCGGGAGGGCATCACCGCCGGCACCGCCGTGATATTTGCCGTGCCTTATTATACCACAGAATGTGACGACCCTGCAAGGAATATTTCGGCATACGCCGTCAGCGCGGATTACCACGGCTTCTGCCGCGCGCTGTTTGATCAGATTCTGCCGGTTCTGCGCGAAAAATTCCCGGGGTACCGGTTTGCCGGCTTTACCGACCACTCCCCGATCGACGAACGGGATGCGGCGGTGAAATCCGGGCTTGGCTTTATCGGAAAAAACCATCTGTTTCTGACAAAAGAGTACTCCTCTTATGTATTTTTGGGAGAAATTATCACGGATGCGCTTTTGCCGGTTACGCCCGCCCCTATCACCGGCTGTCTTGACTGCGGCGCCTGTCTTGCCGCGTGCCCGGTGGGGCTTGACGGATGGAAATGCCTTTCGGGGCTGACGCAGAAAAAAGGAACGTTCAGCGAAGAAGAGGCGCATACGGTACTCGAAAACGGCTCGCTTTGGGGGTGCGACCGCTGTCAGGAAGCATGCCCGGTGACCAAGTCGGCAAAGAAAAACGGCACGCTTTATTCGGGCATTGCCTACTTCAAAACAACTGCCATCCCTCACCTTGACCGCGCCGTGCTCGACAGCATGGACGAATCCGCCTTCCGCACACGGGCATACAGCTGGCGCGGGCGGGCAGTGATTGAACGGAACATTACGCTGTTTGAAGAAAAGGAGGAAAACGAATGATCCGCTTTCTCTTCGGCGCGGGCTCCCCGCACACGACATCCCTGCTGACCGACCGCATCCGCACGGTGACCGAAAACGGGGAAAGTGCCATTCTTCTGGTACCGGAGCAGGAAACCGTCAGCGCGGAGCGACGCATGGTCGCACTGCTCCCTGCCCGTGCACAGCTCACCTTTGAGGTGCTGAACTTTACGCGGCTTGCCAACCGCACATACCGGGCGCTGGGCGGGCTTGTACGTGCAAACGAATCCCCTGCGGCGGAAATTCTTGCCTTTTACCGCGCCCTGCGGGAACTTGCGCCGGCACTGTTGCAGTACGGCGGCGGGACAGCGGAAAACCCGCGCTTTGCCGAACGCCTGTTTGCCGCGAAGGGGGCTTTTTCCGCCTCACTGATCACGCCGGAAAACCTTCT
>URMC01000122.1 GCA_900548735.1 uncultured Eubacteriales bacterium
TTTAGAATATTCCCTGATACACCCCATAGGCGATCAGGGCAAAGAAGAAGCAGTTCAGCACCGCCGAGATTACGGCAAACACAACCTGCCACAGGTTTTCCCGCACAATCAGGCGTTTGAGCCCTTTGTAGTAGCGGGAGAATACCGAGTCATAGCGCGCCTCCAGCTCCCCGCCGAGATCGTACATCCGGATTTCTTTTGCCATGTCCTTGTTCACGGTCAGGTCCGCGTAATAGTTCATCTGCCGGCGGTCTACCGAGCGCCCGCGCATATATGCCACGTTTTTGCGACGGTACACAAAGTTGATTACCGCGGAGGGGATTGCCGCCACCGCAATCGCCACTGCCGCCAGCGGCAGGGCGCGGGCAAGAATAATCACATATCCGACCAGCGAAATCGCCGCGCTGATGACCTCAAAAGTGGAGTTGAGGATGGAGACCGGGCGCACGCCCGCCTCGCGGTTGGCGTTTTCCAGCTTTTCGTAGAACGCGGGCAGATCAAAGGCGGCAAGATCCAGCGATTGTGCCTTGTCCATGATCTGCAATTTGACGTAGCGCACCACGCGCTCGCCCGCCATGCGGGTCACCGCATGGGAAAGGCGGTTTACCACTTTGTTGAGGATTTTATACACGAAAAACGCAATCAGCAACAAGAGCACCATCGAGCCCCAGAAAGAGTGGATATCGAATACCGTACCGAGGGCTTTTTCGGTAATCACGTCCTGTAAGCGGTTGAGAATTTCTTTGGAAATGAGTGCGCCGACCAGTGGCATCAGCCCGTTGAACAGCGCCACAAAGGACATGAGAAACAGGAACACCGGCCCGCTTTTCCACACCAGGCGAAACACGTAAAAAAGGCGCGAGAAAAAGCCGCCGCAAAGCTCACCGAGGTAGCGGGGCAGATCCGCGGGCGACCTTGGCGGGGCAACCTTCTGATATTGATATTGCCCCGGCGGGGGCGGGGGAAAGCCGTTCATGCCGGCACCTCCTTTCACCGCCGTGCGGCGGCGGAGCGGAAAATTTTTTGTCAGATTCAGTATATCACAAAAAAAGCGCAAACGCAAGGAAATTTTTCTTCCGCGCCCTTGATTTTGCCGCAGAGAAATGGTAAAATGATAAAAACGGAAAAAAACAGGGAAAGCGAGGGGTTTCGATGCCTGCAAACGCATATTTGTACCCGGCGGACATTCTTCTGCCGGATTTTGAGAGAGTAAACGGCACCGTTTATGCAACGGTCGCCTGCGACCAGTTCACCAGTCAGCCCGAGTATTGGGAAAAGGCGGATGCCGCCGCGGGCACAGCGCCCTCCACACTGCGCATGATTCTGCCGGAGATTTATCTTTCCGAGGCGGAAAGCCGAATCCCGCAGATTCACGAAACGATGGAAAAATACATCCGTGACGTGCTGAATACCCATAAAAACAGCATGATTTATGTGGAGCGCACGCAGTCCGACGGCAAGGTGCGCCGCGGGCTTGTGGGCATGGTGGATTTGGAACAATACGACTATCATCGCGGTGCCAAAACGCTGATTCGGGCGACCGAAGCCACGGTAGAGGAGCGCATTCCGCCCCGTCTTGCCGTGCGACAGGGAGCGGCGCTGGAACTGCCGCATGCCATGCTGCTGATTGACGACCCGGGGCGCACGGTGATCGAGCCGCTGACCGCCCGCCGGGAAGAGCTGAAACAGCTTTACAGTTTTTCGCTGGCTTTTGGCGGGGGAAAGATCACCGGGCGGCTGTTGGACAGCATCGGGCTTGGCAGAGTGACCACCGCCCTGCAACGGCTGATCGCGCCGGAGCGCGTCAAGGCGCGCCTTGGCGAGGGCGCGGCGCCGATTCTCTTCGCGGTGGGGGATGGTAACCATTCTCTTGCCGCGGCAAAAGCGGCGTATGAGGCGCTGAAAACCGAGAGGGGAGAGGCGGCGCTGTCGCACCCTGCGCGCTTTGCGCTGGTGGAAGTGGTCAACCTGTATGATGACGCGCTGGTATTTGAGCCGATTCACCGGGTGCTGTTCGGCGTGGCGGCAAACGATGTGCTTTCCGCGCTGGCAAGCTATTCTACCAAACTCGGCGGGTCTCTCCCGCCCCAGCAGATGCGCGTGCTTGCCGGCGGCAGGCAGATTGCCATGCACTTTGAGCATCCCGTGGAACGGCTGACAGTCGCCACATTGCAGACCTTCCTTGACCGGTTCCTTTCCGATCATCCGGAGGCGCGCGTGGATTACATTCACGGTCACCGGGCGGTGGAGTCGCTTGCGCGGCATGAGAACACCGTGGGCTTTTTGTTGCAGGGCATCCGCAAGGAGCAGTTTTTCCGCGCCATCGCGGAGGAGGGGATACTGCCGCAAAAGACCTTCTCCATGGGCAACGCCGAAGACAAGCGGTACTACATCGAAGCCCGCAAAATCAGATAAGAGGCTTGCATCATTCGTGCAGAGCCCCTGCGGGGCGGCTGAGCGGCTGATACGTACTTTTGGGTGCACACACCCAAAGCGAACGATTTGCCGAACAAACACATACATCGTAGGGGCGGCGGTTGCCGCAAAGCGGCAACTCATATCCGCCCGCCTGCTTGGCACCTTGCTCTGTTCCCCGTAGGACGAGGGCTTGCTCTCGTCGCTCCCCGGAAAGTTTGCGAAACTTCCGGAGTTTGTGCAGCCTTAAAGAAATCCAAGGAAGAAACCCGGCAAAAGCCGGGTTTCTTTTATTTCCGTTTTCTATCGCCGAAATCGCCCCGCGGCGTATAAAATACGCCTTGACGGGGGGACGCGAGAAACGGCAGTCTCGTAGCTTGGGGTGCGCACATCCAAAATGAAACGGTTTACCGAACAAGCGGGCGAGAATTGAGTTGCCGCTTTGCGGCAACCGCCGCACCCTGTGGCAAGAGGTCACCCGCGATGTTCGCACAATCCCAAGGCACCCCCCAGTAAAGGGAGCTGGCGCGGAGCGCCTGAGGGATTGTAAAAGTGTGGAGTTTGCAGAGCAAAAAAAGAAAGATAGTTTGGGTCAGGTACACACCATCCGCCGATCTTCATATAGGAAACTCCCATTACGCACGGGAGGCTCATAGCGTGAGACGCCAGGCCGCAGAGT
>URMC01000123.1 GCA_900548735.1 uncultured Eubacteriales bacterium
GCGGGGCGGACACCGAGGAGCTGATGTGCGCCGTGGGTATTGCGTTGGGGATCGGATTGCAGAACTTTCCGGAGGGGGCGGCGGTCTCCATGCCGCTGCGAAGAGAGGGTTTCTCCCGCAAAAAAAGTTTTTTCATCGGGCAGGCGTCCGGTATGGTGGAGCCGATTGCCGGGGTCATCGGCGCGGCGCTGGTCATCCACGTGCAGATGTTGTTGCCCTTTGCCCTGGCATTTGCAGCAGGCGCAATGATTCTGGTTGCGGTGCATGAACTGATTCCGGAGTGTCAGCAAAACCAAAAAGCAAACCCATACATTGCCACCATGGGCATTGTATTCGGCTTTGCCCTGATGATGTTGTTGGACGTCGCACTATAAAAACCGGGCTGTTGCTTGGCAACAGCCCGGTTTCACATAGCAGGAAATCTTAGCAATGTCTCACGAAAGGCACCCCCCAGTAAAGGGAGCCGGCGCGAAGCGCCTGAGGGATTGTCCCCCACACAAAGTAAACAACCTCAAAAGTCTTTTTACCGTCTTACCGTTATTCCGCCGCCCGCATCGCGGCAATCGCCGCGGCAGGGTCTTTCGCGCCGAACACTGCGGAGCCTGCAACCACTACGTTCACGCCCGCGTCCAGCACGTCTTTTACATTGGCGGCGCCGATTCCGCCGTCCGCTTCCACATCGACGGAAAACCCTGTTTCCACGATTTTTTGTCGGATCACCCGCGCCTTTTCCAGTGTTTCCGGCATCAGTTTCTGCCCGCCAAAGCCCGGGCGCACCGTCATCACCAAAATCATATCTACCTGAGAAAGATACGGCAAAACCGCGTCTGCCGGGGTGTCGGGCGAGAGGGCAAGCGCCGCTTTTTTGCCAGCGTCACGGATGGCGGAAAGGCACTCCGCCACATGCTCTGTGCTCTCCACGTGTATGGTGATGCTGTCAGCACCGGCTTTGATATAATCCGCGAGATAACGTTCCGGCTTTTCAATCATCAGGTGTACGTCAAAAAAGAGGTTTGACACCGGGCGCAACGCCGCAATCACGCAGGGACCGAAAGAAATGTTCGGCACAAATGCGCCGTCCATTACATCGAGATGAAGCATATCCGCGCCGCCTTTTTCCACCCGACCGACCGATTCGGCAAGGTGCGCAAAATCTGCGGCAAGCAAAGAGGGAGAAAGTTTCATAATTACCTCGCAAAAGATGGAGATTCGACATATTCTGACATTGGGGGAGTTTTCGTATCAGGGCGCCGGAAAGGAGGGCAAAGACAGGGAAGTGAGGATTTTTTGTCCGGCGGTCTTATACTTTGGATAGCGATGCGCCGAGCGGTCGGATGCCCGGCGCGTCAATGAGGCACACTGCGTGCGCCGCAATACCGCGCTCCTCACCCGTAAAGCCGAGTTTTTCCTCCGTTGTGGCTTTCACGCTGACGGCATCCACCGGCACCCCCAGCGCCGCCGCCAGATTTGCCCGCATCTGCGGGATATAGGGCGCCAGTTTCGGGCGCTGTGCCAAGATTGTGGCGTCAATGTTGCCGATCTTATAGCGGTGCTGCCGCAACAGGATTGCCACTTCCTGCGCCAGTTTCAGGCTGTCCGCGCCCTCAAAGCGCGGGTCGCTGTCGGGAAAAAGTTTGCCGATATCTCCCAGCGCCGCGGCGCCAAGCAGGGCGTCCATCACGGCATGGGTCAGCACATCCGCATCAGAATGACCGAAAAGTCCGGTTTCATGCGGAATTTCCACCCCTCCGAGAATCAGTTTGCGCCCGGCAACCAGCCGGTGCACATCGTATCCGTGCCCGATTCTCATACGTGTTCTCCTCGCTTTCGCAAAATTTCCTCCGCCCGGCAAATATCGTCCGGCGTGGTGATTTTGATGTTGTCGCGGTTACATTCCACCAGTTTTACCGGGTAACGGATCTGTTCCATCAGTGCGTTGTCGTCCGTCACGGTTGCGGTATCGCCGGCAGTTGCCAGCGCCGCGCGGTAAAGGTCGGCGAGAAAAACCTGCGGGGTCTGCACCAGCCATACCTTTTTCCGGTCAACCGATTTTTCGATAAACCCGCGGCTGTTGGCAAGCTTTACCGAGTCGGTCACCGGGTGCGCCGCGGTTGCGGCACGATAACGCACGGCGGCACGGCAGACTTTTCGGATATCCTCCGGGGTGATCAGGCACCGCGCCCCGTCATGTATCGCCACGTATTTTGCCTTTGGGGAAACGGCGGCAAACCCGTTCTGCACGGAGAGCGCACGGGTCTTGCCCCCGGTGACCACCGAAAAGGGAAGTACCCCCGAAAGCCCGCTTTTCCCGGCAAGCTCACACACCGCCGCGCGGTCTTCTTCTCTTGCCACGATTACGATTTCATCGATTACGCCGGAGTCCCGAAAGGCGCTCAGCGTGCGGCAAAGCACCGGCACACCCGCAACCTTTGAAAACTGTTTGGAGACCTTTCCTCCCATCCTGGTGGAGTTTCCTGCGGCAACAATGACCGCGGCGGTATATCCGCCGCGGTTTCTTTTGGCGGCGATCGCTGCCCCCGCGGCAAGGTCAGCCGCGGCAGTTATCGCTTTTTCGGGCAGTTTCATCGGGTCAACCCGGCAGTTCGCCGTTTTCAATCGCGGTGATCATATCCACACGCACCTGGTGCTTGCCGCCCTCAAATCCGGTTTCGGTAAACACGTCCACCAGATCCAGTGCGGTGCCGATACCCACCACGCGGGCACCGAAGCAAAGCACATTGGCGTTATTGTGCAGGCGCGTCAGACGCGCGCTGAACACGTCGGAACAGCACGCGGCACGAATGCCCTTATGTTTGTTTGCCGCCATCGACATCCCGATCCCTGTGCCGCAGATGAGAATGCCCATCTCCTGCTCGCCGGACTGGATTTTTTGGCAGAGATTGTGCGCAATCTCCGGATAGTTGCAGCTGGCGGTGGAAAACGT
>URMC01000124.1 GCA_900548735.1 uncultured Eubacteriales bacterium
AAAAGACCGTCCTGATGTGCGGGCCTCCCATCATGATCAAATTCACTCTGCAAGGGCTGATGGAACTGGGCTTTGACAAGACCCGGATCTACACCACCATGGAGTTGCGGATGAAATGCGGGATCGGCAAGTGCGGGCGCTGCAATATCGGCAGCAAGTACGTCTGCAAGGACGGCCCCGTCTTCCGGTTTGACGAACTGGACGCGCTTCCCAATGAATACTGATAAGGAGACAGCACAAAAATGGAACAGAATATGATTCACATTTATCTGATGGGCAAGCAGTATGAAGTGCCCGCCAGTCTTACCATCATGGGCGCGATGGAATACGCCGGCTACCAACTGGTGCGCGGGTGCGGATGCCGTTGCGGTTTCTGCGGCGCGTGCGCCACGATTTACCGCGTGAAAGGGGATACCGAACTTCACGCCTGCCTTGCCTGCCAGACGCAGGTGATAGACAATATGTATGTGGCAACCCTGCCGTTCTTCCCGCTGGTGAAAAAGCCGTTTGATATTGAGAAAATCAAACCCACCGAGCAGATTATGATGCAACTCTACCCCGAGATTTACGCCTGCGTGGGCTGTAACGCCTGCACCAAGGCGTGCACCCAGGGGCTGAACGTGATGCAGTACATCGCCTACGCTCAGCGCGGCGAGTACGAAAAGTGCGCGGAGGCTTCCTTTGACTGCGTGATGTGCGGCGTCTGCTCGTCGAGATGTCCCGCGGGCATCAGCCACCCGCAGGTGGCGCTGCTGGCGCGCCGGCTGACCGGCAAGTACATCGCCCCCCGCTCCGAACATCTGGAAAAGCGGGTAGAGGAGATTCTGCACGGCGATTACAAGGCGCTGATCGAAAACCTGATGCAGAAACCGCTGGAAGAGCTCAAAGAGCTTTACAACAACCGCGTCATCGAGAAGTAAGGAGGGGAGCGCACAATGTATACACAGGAAATGCTGGAATCCATCAAAAAGGTGGAAGCAACAAGAGCCTCGCGCCTTGGCGTGGAGCCCCGCCGGATGACCGCGGATGAAAAGGACGCGCTGCTTGCCGAGTTTCATCCCGATCATATCGCTTCTCAGTTTGCCACGCTGAAAATCGGGCCCAACAAGGGCGAGAAGGTGCCGCTGGAACTGGCGGACATTCTGCAGGCAAACAGCCGCGTCAACCCCGCGACCGTGGATCTTTCCAACCCGGATTACGACGTGGACGTGCTGGTGATCGGCGGCGGCGGCGCCGGCTCTGCCGCGGCGATTATGGCGCATGAGAACGGCGCTAACGTGATGATCGTGACCAAACTCCGCCATGGTGATGCCAATACCATGATGGCAGAGGGCGGCATTCAGGCGGCGGACAAAGAAGGCGACAGCCCCGCGATTCACTACCTGGACGCACTGGGCGGCGGTCACTTCAAAAACGTACCCGAACTGCTGGAAAAACTGGTGACCGAGGGTCCGATTGCCGTCAAATGGCTCAACGACCTCGGCGTGATGTTTGACAAGGAGCCGGACGGCACCATGATCACCACCCACGGCGGCGGCACCTCCCGCAAGAGAATGCACGCGGCAAAGGACTACTCCGGCGCCGAGATCATGCGGGTGTTGCGCGACGAGGTCATCAACCGCGGAATTCCGGTGGTGGACTTTACCTCCGCCATTGAAATTATCAAGGACGAAAACGGCAGGGCGGCGGGCGCCGTGCTGATGAACATGGAGACCAAAGAGATTCTGATTGCCCGCGCAAAAACCGTGATTATCGCCACCGGCGGAGCCGGACGGCTGCACTATCAGGGCTTTGCCACCAGCAACCATTACGGAGCAACCGCCGACGGACTTATCCTTGGCTATCGCGCCGGCGCAAAGCTGCTTTATGCCGATACCATTCAGTATCATCCCACCGGCGTTGCATATCCGGCGCAGATGTTCGGCGCACTGGTAACGGAAAAGGTGCGTTCTCTGGGCGCACAGCTTATCAATGTGGACGGCGTTGCCTTCATGAACCCGTTGGAAACCCGCGATGTCACCGCGGCCTCCATCATCAGGGAGTGCACTGCAAACGGCAAGGGCGTGCCTACGCCGCTGGGCAGCGCTATATGGCTTGATACCCCCATGATCGACATAATAAACGGCCCCGGCACCATCGAGAAGAAGCTGCCCGGAATGCTGCGTATGTACGAAAAGCTGGGCATAGATATGCGCACCACCCCCATACTCATCAATCCTACGCTGCACTATCAGAACGGCGGCATAGAGATATCCGCAAACGGCATGAGCAGTGTGGAGAATCTGTTTGTGGCGGGCGAGGCCGTGGGCGGCGTTCACGGACGCAACCGCCTCATGGGCAACTCGCTGCTTGATATCATCGTTTTCGGACGCAATGCGGGACGCAACGCGGGCGAGAAGTGCCGCAGCGTGGAGCCGGGCGCGAAGCTCAGCCTTGAGCATGTCAAAAAGTACGAGCAGGAGCTGGAGGCCTCCGGCGCAGCCACCGGTCAGGAATCCCCGATGCTGCTGCCCACCTATACTCATGGCAGTGAAATAAACCGCTTTAAGTAAGCATAAAATACAGCTGCGGCCGAAAAAAATCGGCCGCAGACCTTTTGCTTTTTTGCAAAAAGAGGGATATGTAAAAACAGGGATGCAAAGCATTTAATAAAAATTGAGGTATGGTATATGTCATTATTCGGAGGAGTGATCTCTGTATCCGGCATAGCGTTTTTCGTTATGGTAGTGATGCTTATTGCCGCCGTGGGCTATA
>URMC01000125.1 GCA_900548735.1 uncultured Eubacteriales bacterium
AGAGGACTTGAACCTCCATGAAATTGCTTTCACTAGAACCTGAATCTAGCGCGTCTGCCAATTCCGCCATGCCCGCAGGCTGTCAGCGCGTTCCCGCGGCGACGAAAACTATTATACAACATTCTTTTTCTCTTGTCAAGAGGATTTTCGCAGATTTTTTGAAATTGTGTGTGTTTTCGCAAAAGAATCTTTTCCTCCGCTTGACAGTATCTGCGGGAAATGTTATACTGAGAGGGCTCTTAGGGCGCCGCTTTCAGGTGGGGCTTTTTTGCGGAGGTCTTTATATGAAGAGGAAAGAAAAAATGCATACGGGCAAGTTGCATCTGCCCGGCGGCGCGGGGATCACGACAGAGCAGGCGAAGCACCTTGACCGGCTGTATGATTTTCATCACACATGCCCTGCCGAGACGGAAAAACGCGCGGCACCGTTGCGCGAAATGTTTGCCGAGATCGGGAGGCACGACCGCGGGTATGATTTTGAAAACCGGAAAATCAATCGGGATACTCTTGCGCGCGAAAATGAGGCATTATGAGCACCGGAGCAAAAGAAATTAACCTTACGCACGGGTCGCTGCCCAAAAACATTCTCTTATTCAGCCTGCCGCTGATGCTTTCCAATATCCTGCAAGTGCTGTTCAATATGTCCGATATCGCGGTGGTGGGGCGGTTTTCCAGCCCCGCGGCGCTGGGGGCGGTCGGCTCCTGTGCGATTATGGTCACGCTGTTTACAGGACTCCTGATCGGGATGGGCGGCGGCATCAACGCCATCACGGCGCAATGTATGGGAGCCGGGGACAAGCCCCGCCTTTCCCGCACGGTACATACGGCGCTCTTGGTGTCGGTGATATACGGCGTGCTGATTATGGCAGCGGGGCTTTGCGGTGCGGGCGCGCTGCTGCGCGTTCTGCATACCAAACCCGAACTGTATGACGGGGCGCTGCTGTATATGCGGGTGTATCTGCTCGGCACCCCAGCGTTGGCGCTGTATAACTTCGGCAACGGGGTGCTCAGTGCCGCGGGGGACTCCCGCCGCCCGCTGGCATACCTGTTTACTGCCGGTGTGATCAACGTTTTGCTGAATCTCTTTTTCGTGATTGTTTGCCGGCTTGGCGTGCTGGGCGTGGCGCTGGCAAGTGCCATTTCGCAGTACGTTTCCGCATTTTTGATTCTGTTTCGGCTGTTTGTCTGCAAAAAAGACTATGCCCTGTCTTTTTGCGAGATGAAACCGGACCGTTCGATTGCCGGGCGGGTGCTGCTGTTGGGTGTGCCTGCAGGGTTGCAGAACGCCATTTTTGCGGTGGCAAACCTGTTTTTGCAGTCGGCGGTCAACTCGTTTGACACCGTGGTGGTGGAGGGTAATGCCGCCGCTGCCAATGCGGATGCGCTGGTGTATGACATCATGGCGGCATTTTATCTTGCCTGCACCACCTTTATGGGGCAGAACATCGGGGCAAAAAACAAAAAGCGCGTGATACAGAGTTATTGGATCTGTATGGCATACGCGTTTGCTTCCGCAGTGCTCGCCGGGGGGCTGTTGCTGTTGTTCGGGCATCAGTTTCTCTCCATTTTCACCACAGATGAGGCGGTGATTGCGGAGGGGATCGCCCGGTTGCGCCTGATGGCATGCTCCTATTGCATTTCGGCGTTTATGGACTGCACGATTGCCGCCTCCCGCGGGCTCGGCAAGACCGTGGTGCCCACCGTTGTGGTGATTATGGGTTCCTGCGTGTTCCGTATTATCTGGATTTACACTGTGTTTGCGCATTTCCGCACGCTGACCTCGCTGTACCTGCTGTACGCGTTTTCCTGGGCGATTACGGCGCTGTTTGAGATTGTCTATTTCCTGTATGCCTACAAAAAGCAAACGGCGCTGATCGACGGCGCCGGAAACGAGGAGGTCGCGCCCTGTGATTTATGACGTAAAACTGCCAAAACTCGCACCGTCCCCGGGGATATTGCCGTTTTGCGGAACCAACCCGGCGGGGCATACGCTTGCCGCAAACGGGCGGTATCTCACCTATGACGGCAAACCTTTCTTTCCGGTTTCCGGGGAGTTCCATTTTGCGCGTTACCGCCGGGAGGACTGGGAGCGGGAATTGCGCAAAATGAAAGCCGGCGGCGTGAATATCGTCGCCACCTATATTTTCTGGATTCATCATGAAGAAGAAAAGGGCGTTTTTGATTTTTCGGGCCGGCGCGACCTGCGCGCCTTTACGGAGCTTTGCGGCAAAGTGGGGCTTGGCGTAATTCTGCGGATCGGCCCCTGGTGTCACGGGGAGTGCCGGAACGGCGGCTTCCCCGATTGGATTCAGTTTCAGACCGATTTTGCCCGCCGTACGGACGACCCGACCTATCTTTTCTATGTACGCCGCTGGTTCTGCGAGATGGAAAAGCAGGTGCACGGTCTGCTGTTCGGGGACGGCGGCCCCGTAATCGGGGTGCAGATCGAGAACGAATACCGGTCCTATGCCGAGCCGGACAGAGAAAAACGCAAAGCACATATGCACACGCTCCTGCAAATGGCAAAGGAATGCGGCTTTCTCGTCCCGCTGTACACCGCCACCGCGTGGGGGACGGCAACGCTCAATGAAATGGAGACGTTGCCCGTGCTTGGCGGATATGCGGATGCGGCGTGGTCGAGCAAGACCACGGAACTGCCCGAAAACGCGCATTTTCTCTTTCAGCCCCCGATGAACGACCCGACCATCGGGTGCGACCTGAAAGTGGACGACGGGGATTTTG
>URMC01000126.1 GCA_900548735.1 uncultured Eubacteriales bacterium
GATGGGGAAATCACACTGTTTTATATTGACGGGTTGCTCAAAGACAATTCTATGCAGAAAATGCTGATTTATCTGCTTTCGTTAACGAAAATGCCGGCAAGCGCTCCGGAGTTTTTGCACGCGCATATGCCTTATGTGGAGTGCGACGTCAGCGAAAACGAGGAGCTGATGATTCAGATGGTGCTTTCCGGAGCCACGCTGATCTTCGGCTCCACATTCGGGCGGCAGGCGCTGATTGTGGACGCGCGCACCTATCCTGCCAGAGAAACGGCGGAGCCGGAAAACGACCGCGTGATGCGCGGCGCGCGGGACGGGTTTGTGGAAACGCTGATTTTCAATACCGCCCTGATTCGCCGCCGCATCCGGGATGTCACGCTGACCATGCACTACGAAAGCGCGGGCAAAGCCTCCAAAAGCGATCTGGTCCTCTGCTATATGTCCGACCGGGCGGATCCGAAACTGGTGGAATACCTGAAAAAGCGGATCCGGTCACTGAAAACCGACGCGCTGACCATGGGGCATGAGTCGCTTGCCGAATCGCTGATTCATACCCGTTGGTACAATCCGTTCCCCAAAATCCGGTACACGGAGCGGCCGGACACCGCCGCCGCACAGCTGTTGGAGGGCAGTGTGATTCTGCTGTTGGATAACTCCCCCTCCGCGATGATCCTGCCGACGTCTATTTTCGACTTCCTGCAGGAGAGCAACGACTATTATCTCCCGCCCTTTACCGGCACGTATCTTCGTGTTGTGCGGCATATCGTGCTGTGGCTGACGCTGTTTTTGACCCCGTTGTGGTTTCTTGCCACCAAAAACCCGGCGCAGGTGCCGGAGTGGTTGCAGTTTGCCCTGCCGGTGGAGACCGGAAAACTGCCAATCCTTTTGCAACTGCTGTTGACGGAGTTTATCATCGACGGGCTCCGCATGGCTTCTATGAACACCCCGGATATGCTGGCAAATTCGCTCTCGGTGGTAGGGGGGCTGATCCTCGGTGACTTTGCGGTCAGCGTGGGGTGGCTGATCCCGGAGGTCATTCTGTATATGGCGTTTGTCGCTATTGCCAACTTCACGCAAAACAGTTTCGAGCTGGGGTACGCGCTCAAATTCCTGCGGATTTTGCTCCTGTTTTTGGTCGCGCTGTTCGGGGGCTGGGGGTTCCTTGCCGGGGTCGTGGTGATTCTGTTGCTGATGGTATCCAACCGCACGGTCAACGGCGGGCACAGTTACCTTTACCCGTGGATTCCGTTCAACCCGCGCTCACTTCGCGCGCTTTATACCCGCCGCCGCAAAAGGACTTGACTTTCGCCGCCGGTTTTGCTATACTGAACCCATAGAGAGAGGGGGAAGTGTATGCAGAAAACCGAAGGAAAAAAGCTCGGTTGGCGGGTGCCGGTAATCGGCGGTGTGATTTTGCTGCTTGCGGCGGCGCTGATTCTTGGTGCCATTTTCCTCCCCCAGGCAAAACAGAAACGGGAAATGAAAAAAGCGCTGAACGCGTTTCTCACTGCCGACGCCGCGTATGCGCTGGTGACCGACCCGCGCTATAAAACCGGGGATCTGCTCGGCAACGACGGCAAGGAGGTCCGCCTTGACGATGCGCAGCTGTCCGCCGCAAGGGCGGCGGTGCAGGATGTGCTTGATGCAGGGCTTTCGTTTGCCGAAGTAAAAGAAACGCCTGCCGGCTCCTTTGACACGCGGGTGCTGTTGCGCGATACGGCAGGAAGCACGGTGCAGTTTTACGTGACCGGGCGCTGTGTGGCGTTTTCCAAGGGCGGCGGGTATTTTCTCTTTACCGCAAAGCATGGCGACTCCGTAGAGGTGCTTTTTCGCCTGCTTTCCGGATACCTGACGGAAGAATGACCGGATTTCAACTTTTTTTGACCGGAGTTCCATTTACTTTTTTCACACGTGCTGTTAAACTGAAAGGGACATGGAGGTGATTTGATGAAAACGCAACTGATCATTCATCCCGAAGAACTTTCCGAAAAATGGATTGAGCGCGCTGTGGCGCTCGGCGTGGACGTGCTGGGGCTTCACCCGGTCGGCGGGCGGCACGCGCATGAGCACCTCGCGGCGCTGTTACAACAACTGGAGAACGCGGAATTCCGCGCCCTGCTGGATAGGGCTGCGGAAAAGGGATTGCAAATCGAATATGAGTTGCACGCAGGCAGTTTTCTTGCCCCGCGCGCCCTGTTTGCCGAACATCCGGAGTATTTTCGCGAGGAGAACGGTGAGCGCGTGGAGCGCGGCAATTTTTGCTGTTCCTCACCCGAAATGCTGGAGATTGTGGCAAAGAATGCGGCAGAGCTTGCAAAAAAACTCTATCGCAGTACCCATAACTATTATTTTTGGCTGGACGACCGCAAGGACAGCGAGTGCACCTGCCCCAAGTGCCGGGGGCTTTCCCCCTCCGACCAGCAGATGCTGGTGATGAACCGGATTCTTGCGGAACTGCGCAAAACCGACCCCGCGGCAAAACTGGCGTATCTCGCCTATTATAAATGCATTACCCCGCCGGAGAAGGTCAAGCCGGAAGTTTTCAAGGGAGCCAAGGTGGAAAAGGGAAAGTTAAGCGTCAGCCTGCCTCCCATGTCGATCGTCGTATTAGAAGTTTTATAAAAAGACGGACAATAACATGGCAATGTTTCTATAATTATTAACTTTGCCCGAAGAATTAAAAAACACATTAAAGAAACGCATTATGAAACCTACA
>URMC01000127.1 GCA_900548735.1 uncultured Eubacteriales bacterium
TTTCGGAAGAAGGCGGGCTTTGCCCCCCGATGACGAAAAGTCTCAAAGATTTCGAAATACGCGCGCCAGAGGCGGGTGAGGAGTTCTCCTGTCAGGCTAGCCTGACAGGTGTTCTCGTGTCAGGCATAACACAAAACAAGGAGGTGCCGCCAATGCGGTGTATGCAATGCCCCCGCCGTTGCGGTGTCGACCGCGAAGCGGGGGAGCTTGGGGCGTGCCGGATGCCCGCGGAGGTTTTCGTGGCACGCGCCGCGCTTCATTTTTATGAGGAGCCGCCCATCAGCGGGCAAAACGGCTCCGGCACGGTGTTTTTCACCGGGTGCCCGCTGGGGTGCGTGTTCTGCCAGAACCGCGCCATCAGCCGCCGCGCGCCCGGCACCCCGCCGCCGGGAAAAATGTACTCCGAGGAGGAGCTTGCCGCGCTTTTCCTGCACATGGAGGAATTGGGGGCACACAACCTCAATCTGGTGACCCCCACGCATTACGCGGGGAAAATTGCCGCCGCCCTCGGCAGGGCAAAGCCGCGGCTGCACATTCCGGTGGTCTTCAATACCGGCGGGTACGAATTGCCCGAAACGCTGGCGCTGTTTGAAGGGCTGGTAGACATTTACCTGCCGGATTTCAAATATGTTTCCCCCGTTCTTTCCGCCGCGTATTCCGGCGCGCCGGACTACGCGGTGCACGCCCGCGCGGCACTGCGTGAAATGTTCCGTCAGGTAGGGGGCGTGGTGTGCGAAAACGGACTGATGAAGCGCGGTCTGATCGTGCGGCATCTGGTACTGCCCGGGTGCCGGAAGGATTCGATTGCCGTACTGCATGAGCTGGCGGAACTTTTGCCGGCGGGGGAATTTTACCTCTCCTTAATGCGCCAGTACACGCCGGATTTTGCCCCGCCGGAGGCGCCGGCAAACCTGCACCGCCGCCTGACCGCGTTTGAATACGACTCGGTGGCAGCCATTGCGGCGGAGCTGGGCTTTGAAGGGTTTTTGCAGGAAAAATCCTCCGCCAGCGCCGCCTACACGCCAAAGTTTTAGGCGGCACCACCCAACATCCCGGCGAGTGCTATGCCGCTTTCAAAGATTCTCGCGGGTGCCCCCGCCGGCAGTTTCTATCCTGTCAGCTTACCCCCGCGGCTTGCCGCCGCGGCAGACCGCGGCGGCGATCAGCCCGAACACCAGCGCCGCGGCGGTGCCGCCTGCGGCGGCGGAAAGACCGCCGGTGAGCGCCCCCAACAGTCCCTTTTCATCCACTGCCTGCCGCACGCCCTTGGAAATCAGATATCCGAATCCGGTCAGCGGCGTGGTCGCGCCCGCCCCTGCAAACTCCGCAATCGGGCGGTAGATCCCTACCGCGCCCAGCACCACGCCTGCCACCACATAGCACACGAGAATACGGGCGGGAGTCAGTTTTGTTTTGTCGATCAGCAGCTGGGCGATCACGCAGAACGCACCGCCGACCAGAAACGCCCACAACAGCTTCAGCACAATTCCCATTCCGCTTCCTCCTTTGCCGTAAGGCACACCAGGTGCGCCACCGCGGGGATATATTCCCCCTGAAAGATTGCCTGCGGGCTCATCATCGCGCCCGTGCCGAGAAACAGCACCCGCCTGAGCTCCCCTGCCGCGAGTTTGGGGAGCAGGTAAGAAGCAACCACCGCCGCAGAACACCCGCACCCGGATCCGCCGGCGTGGGTGTCCTGCGTTTCTTTTGTATAGATCATCATACCGCAGTCGTTGTACACGTCCCGGATGTCCACCCCTTCGGTGCGCATCAGCTCACAGAGGATACTGCCGCCCTCAAAACCGAGGTCGCCCGTTACAATCAGGTCAAAATCCGCGGGGGTTTTGCCGCTTTCGGCAAAGAAGCGAAGCAGGGTGTCCATCGCCGCCGGCGCCATTGCCGCGCCCATGTTGTTGACATCCCGGATGCCCTTTTCCACCACTCTGCCGGGCAGTACGCCCTTGATCAGCACGGCGGATTCTTCCGCGCCGCCCACGAGAAATGCCCCGGCGCCGGTGACCGTCCATTGTGCGGTCGGCGTGCGCTGACCACCGTATTCCAGCGGCATGCGGTATTGCCGCTCCGCGGTGCAGTTGTGGGAGGACGCCACGTTTGCCACCCGGCGGAACACGCCGGAGGAGGTAAGCAGGGCGCCGAGCAGCATCCCCTCCGCCGCGGTGGAGCATGCGCCGTACAGCCCGAAATAGGGTACGGAAAAATCCTTCAGCCCGTATGCCGCGCCCACGCATTGGTTCAAAAGGTCGCCGGCAAAGATCGCGTCCAGCCCCTCCTCGGTCATTTTGGCTTTGGCAAGCGCGGTGTTCAGCGCCAAGCGCTGCATTTCGGATTCGGCTTTCTCCCAGGTCTTCTGCCCGAAGCGGTCATCCGCGCTGTGCAGATCAAACACCGCGCCGAGCGGTCCTTCTTTTTCCAGCTTCCCGACAACGGAAGCGGCGGCAATCACGCCGCAATCAGTTTTTCTGATGGTCATTTGCTCTCCCTTTCCTTTTTTCTCCTATTTTGCCTGTTTTGGGGAGCATTTATGCAGAAAATAAAAAAGTCCCTGCCGCCTGCCGCCTGCCGCCTGCGGCCGCCTGCGGCGGAGCTTTCAGAGTCAGTTGGGTGCACACAACGAAAGTCTGGCATCGGCCACCGAAAAGTTTTTCGGGGATTTAAAGGGGGCT
>URMC01000128.1 GCA_900548735.1 uncultured Eubacteriales bacterium
CGCGCTGGCGCTGGATCTCGGCAAATACAACATCAAAGTCAACAGCGTCCTGCCCGGGATGATCAAGACCGAGCGCTGGAAAAACAATGATAACGACTGCCGGAACGCCCTTTCCAACTACACGCCCCTGCAGGACATTGCCGAATTTGAGGACGTGGCAAACGCCGCGTATTTTCTCGCTCCGAACAATCCCGCAATTCCACGGGCGCGGAACTGTCGGTAGACGGCGGCAACCTGATTCAACTCTACCCGCTGATACCTTAAAGCAAAAAAGGGGGACTTTCAAAAAGTCCCCCTTTTTTTATGTATAGTCCTTGACATCCCGGAAATCCTATGATACAATATGAGAATGATTCTCATATTAAAAAGGAAGACAAACCATGAAGCATTATCAGACCGCGGGGCGGGCACAACTGACGGCATATCTTGCCGCGCATGCGGCAACGCGCCCGCAAAGCGCCAAAGAGATCTGTGAAGGGCTGGCGAGAGGCGGGCAGGCGCCGGGCAACAGCTCGGTTTACCGCCTGTTACCCATGCTTTGCGAGGAGGGGGTGCTCCGCCGCTCACAGGACGCGACCGGCGGGGCGGTTTATCAGTATGTAGCCGGCAGTGGTGCGGTCTGCCGCACGCATTTTCACCTGCAGTGCACGGCCTGCGGAAATGTGACGCATCTGACCTGCGGGTGCGGCGAGGAAATTACCGCAATTCTGGAAAAAGAACACGGTTTTGCCGTGGACAACGGCAAAACCGTATTTTATGGGATCTGCGCCGCCTGTCGGGGGCAAAGGGAGGAGCAAAAATGAGGGGCGCTCTGCATATTACCGCAAGTGGCGGCGGGTTCTGGCATATGGCGTGGGAGGTATTGCTTGACGCACTGCTTGACACCGCGAAGCTGTTGCCTTTTCTGTTTCTCACCTATCTTTTCATGGAGTTTCTGGAGCACAAGGCGGGCGAAAAATTAAAAGAAACCGTGGGCAAAGCCGGGCGCGTGGGTCCGTTGGCGGGCGCGACGCTGGGGCTGTTGCCGCAGTGCGGCTTTTCGGCGGTGGCGGCGGGGCTGTACTCTGCCCGCGTGGTTACGCTGGGGACGTTGCTTGCCGTGTTTCTTGCCACGTCGGATGAGATGCTGCCGGTTTTGCTTGGCAGTGCGGTGCCTTTGCGGCAAGTGCTGGTTTTGCTGGGCATTAAGCTGGTTGTGGCAGTGGCAGTGGGATTTTCGGCGGATTTGCTTTTCCGCAAAAAGCAGGAGCCGCCGCATGTAACAGACCTTTGCGAAGAGGAGCATTGCCATTGCGAGAAAGGGATTTTCCGCTCGGCGCTTCACCACACGTTGCATATCATTTCGTTTGTATTTGTGATCAATCTGGCGCTGGGCGCGGTATTGAGTGCGGTCGGCGAGGAGCGGCTGGCAACGTTTGTCGGGGGCTTGCCCGTGGTGCGGGAGCTTCTTGGTGCGCTGATCGGGCTGATCCCGAACTGCGCCGCCTCGGTGGCGCTGGCGTCGCTTTACGCGAAAGGTGTAATCCCGGTAGGGGTGCTGATGGCAGGGCTTTTGCCGGGGGCAGGCGCGGGAATTCTGGTATTGCTTCGCACCAACCGCCCGAAGCGGCAGTCAGTTTTCATTCTGCTGGCGCTGTTTGTCATCGGTGCCGCAGTGGGGATTTTGTTGGACCAACTGGCAGATACCGCCGCATGGCAGGGGTTGATGGGCAGCACCTTGCGGTCCCTGCGGGACGGCTTGCAGGCCAACGCGCCGCTTTGAGTGCACACACCCAATGTTTGGCACCAGTTGTCCAAAAGTTTTTAGGGGATTTAAAGGGGGCTTTTTCCAAAAAGCCCCCTTTTTCGCGTCTCCCCTTTGGCGTTTTCTTTTTGCTTCTTTTTCTTTTGTGCCTACTTGCTCAAAAGAAAAGGAGGATTTATGAGCAGACTTGCTGTGATTTGCGCGAAAAACCGGGCGGCAGTTGAAAAAGCCGCGGGGCGGCAGCCGCCGAAATTGCGCACGTATACGGGGTAAATGCCGTGGGATACGGCATGACCGTGTTTGACGAGGCTGATGTGAAACGCATTTTTGCCGACATCCGGGCGCGCGGATACCTGCTGACCACGCTGGTGTGCAACGCCGCCAATCTCGGCATCGGGCAAAAGACGATGGAAGTGGACATGGCGGAATTTACGGACGTGCTGAATACCAACGTGGGCTGGAATTTCATGCTTGCCCGCGAGGCGGCGCGGCAGATGACGGAAGCCGGCGGCGGCTCGATTGTGTTCATCACTTCCAACACCGCGTACCGCGCCATCCCCGACCGGGTGGCATACGGCGCCTCCAAGGGCGCGCTCCTCTCGATGATGCGCGCGCTGGCGCTGGATCTCGGCAAATACAACATCAAAGTCAACAGCGTCCTGCATGTACCAGCCGTAATTGCCGGTCCTGACGTTGGCAATTTTGTCGATCACATCCTCACCCTCAATCACC
>URMC01000129.1 GCA_900548735.1 uncultured Eubacteriales bacterium
TCTTGTTGCGATAATGATACGAGGGAAACCTTTCTGCAAAAAAGCCTCCCTCGCGCCTCCATCAAAAGCCTTCTATAAATGGGTTTCGCTCTCGTCCCGCTCAGCAGGCGACAAGCTGCGTGTCCGGCTCGATGCGGCGGATCTGCTTTTTGGCAGCCTTTTCGATCGCGGGGATCTTATCCTCAGCAGCTTCGTTGATCATTTTGGTCGTGAGAAAGCTGACGGTGCAGGATTCCACGCCGTCGAGGGCGGCAACGGTCCGTTCGATTTTTGCGGCGCAGTTTGGGCAGTCGAGGTTCTCTAAAATGTACTCTTTTTTCATAGTTGTATGTCCCTTCATTTGAAAACGTATTCAATCGTTCTGGTACTATTATACTTGAAAGTATGCTCAACTGTCAAGAGGGTACGCGAAACTTCCTGCAACAATTATCGCGAAATTGACGTGCAGAAATTGTGCGCAATGACGGAATATAAAATCGCTGTTGCATTTTTGGGGAAAATGTGGCATAATGGGTACAAAACAACACCCGATCTGCACCCGAACGGGACGTATGCCGCTTGTGATCCTGGATTTGCACCCCGGTTTGCTGCCGCGCGGCAGACACGCGGATACCGGGACGATCGATCAAAAATAAGGAAGGAAATACTACATATGCCGCATAGCGTGGAAACCGATACCCAAAAACAGGAGGAAAAACAACGCCGCATGACGACGGAGCCGCCGGAAAAGCTCATCTGCCAGCTTGCCGCGCCCACCATCGTCAGTATGCTCATCACCAGCTTTTACAATATGGCAGATACCTTCTTCATCGCCAAGCTGGAAAATACAAGCGCAACCGGCGCGGTCGGCGTGGCGTTTTCCCTCATGGCGATCATTCAGGCGGTCGGCTTTTTCTTCGGACATGGATCCGGAAACTTCATCTCCCGTGAGCTGGGCAAAAAGAACGTCAGGGGCGCGGAGGAAATGGCGGCGACCGGCTTTTTCTCCTCCTTTATCGCAGGACTCTTTATCCTCCTCGCCGGTATGCTCTTTCTGCATCCCCTCGCCAGGCTTCTCGGCTCCACGGATACCATTCTCCCCTATGCCGTAGAGTATCTGCGCATCATCCTCATCGGTGCCCCCTATATGTGCGCGTCCCTGGTGCTCAATAACCAGCTCCGCTTCCAGTCCAATGCCTTTTTCGCCATGATCGGTCTGACCACCGGCGGAATCCTCAACCTGGCTCTGGATCCGCTCCTCATCTTCGGCTTCGACATGGGCGTGACCGGCGCGGCACTTGCCACCATCCTCAGCCAGCTTGTCAGCTTCATTCTGCTGTTCATCGGCATCCAACGGAGCGACAGCCTGAAGATCCGCTTCCGCAATTACCGCCCCAATCGGTTTTACCTCAAAAATATAATAAACGGCGGCACACCCTCGCTTTGTCGGCAGGGATTGAACAGCGTGTCCACCATCGTCCTCAATACCGTCGCGAAGGGCTACGGGGACGCCGCCATTGCCGCCATCAGTATCGTTTCACGCATCATGATGTTCGCTTCCTCCGCTGTGATCGGCTTCGGACAGGGCTTCCAGCCGGTCTGCGGCTTCAATTACGGCGCACACCTCTATGGCAGGGTCAAGCGCGCATACCTCTTCTGCGTCAAATACGCCACCATCTTTCTCGTCGTCCTCGCCGCTGCCGTCTTTGCAGGGAGCGGACAGATCGTAGGACTCTTTCAGAAATCCGACCCGACCGTGATCGAGATCGGCACCTTTGCCCTCCGCTGCCAGTGCGTCACCTTCCCCCTCTCCGCTATGGTCGTCATGTCCAATATGATGACCCAGACCATCGGTAAGGTCGGCAGAGCCACTCTCCTCGCCATGGCAAGACAGGGACTCATGTTTATCCCCGCCGTCGTGATCCTGCCGTATTTCCTGAAGCTCACCGGCTTGATCCTCGCCCAACCCGTAGCCGACGTTCTCTCCTTCGCCCTGGCTCTCCCCATCACCATCGATGAAATACACCTGCTCGACAAGGACGAGTGATCAAGAAATTCCTACAGAAGCAACATCCTTCCCCTGCGTCCCCCTCGTTCCCCCAAAACGAAATCCCGCAATCTCTCCCCGTAGAGTGCTGGATGCTGAATTTAGCAAGCTAAATTCGCGTCAGCCGCTCGCAAACGATCTTCTGATGCCAAGGACAGAACCAAATTGGTGCGCAATCGGACTTGCACAAACTCCACCCATATCCACCCCCGTATAAAAGTTTTGCGGAGCGCAATGAATCCTTGGATTCATTGGTTCATAAGCGACCGTTCCCCTCGCGTTCCTCGC
>URMC01000130.1 GCA_900548735.1 uncultured Eubacteriales bacterium
GACCCCGCCGAGTTTCCGGTATCCCCGGTGGCGGATATGATGAGCGAGGTTTTTGCCGAGTATCTGCCCGACGTGCTGGGGTTGCAGGAGTGCTCCCCTCAGATGCGTTCCTCCGGCAACATCGTGGGCAAACTGGCGCCGCTGTATACCGAGGTCGACGTGCTGTCAAGCCCGTATTACCGGCGCAACGGCAGTCAGAATTTCACCCCGCTGTTTTACCGCGCCGACACGCTGGACCTCCTGAAAGCCGGGTTTTTCGGCTACAACGCGATTCCTTACGACAATGACGCCTACACGTCGCTGCGCAAAGGGCAGACCGCCGAGACCCTGCTCAACGGCAACACCCCGCAAAACGGGGGCACTTCCACCAGCCGGGCGGATAAATCCAAGAGCGTGACCTGGGCGGTTTTCCGCCACAAGGAAACCGGCAAAATCTTTATGGCAGCCTCCACGCACCTTTGGTGGGAAAACAATGACGAGGGCGACCGCGCGATGCGGCAGATTCAGATGTGCTATCTCAAAGATCTGCTGATGAAAGAAGCGAAAAACTACCTTGCCGAAACGAACAACGCGGCGGATATCCTGCCGATTTTCGTCGGGGGAGATTACAACTCGAGTTACGCCGCCTCCAACAACAAGCCCACCCAGATGACGGCGAATACGCCGAAACTGCTTTGCGACAGCGAGATCAACACCATGTTTGAAAACACCAACGGCAAAGCCCCGGCGGAAAAGCAGATTACCACCTCCACCCATCACGGGTACGCCACGTGGAACGAGGCGCTTGGCATCTATACCGACCCCGACCGCACAAGCGAGGACTACAACAAATCGCTGGACTACATTTTCTCCTGCAGGGCGGCGGCGGATATGACCGAAATCCGGCGTTCCTCGCTGGTCAACGAGCTGTATTCTTTCCTTTCCTCCGACCATACGCCCCTTTTTATCGATTTCAGTTTTACAGCCGCCGCGCCGCGGGGCTGAGTCCGTTTCCCAATTTCCGAAATAAAGGAGAACCGCTATGAAAACAACCAAGATCGTTGCGTTCCTGCTTGCCGTACTGATGCTGTGCAGCCTGTTTGCCGCCTGCAAAAAAGAGCCGGAACAGCCGGATAACCCGACTCCCCCGAACAATCCGGGTCAGACTGACAACACCCCCGCGGATACCGAGCTGGTGCTGGTAAACGAGGGTGTGGCAAACTACGTGTTTGTGTACGACTACAATGCCTCCGGTGACGTGGTGGACGCGGTGGGTAACATTGTAAAGGCAATCAAAACCTACACCGGCGCCGATGTGGAGATGAGAGAATGCTTCTCCGACCGGCAGGACGAAAACGACGTGGTGACCGAGAAAGAGATCCTGGTGGGGATGACCAACCGGGAGGAGAGCATCAACGTGCTGAAAAACAAGCGCAGCAGTGACTGGACCCTGCAGGTGTCCGGCACCAAACTGGTGATCGGCAGCTCTTCCGACGCGGGCACGGTCAAAGCGCTGACGCAGTTCCTCAACTCCTTTGTATATGAGCAGGGGAATAAATATGAAGTAAAGAGATATGTGGATTCCAACGGCAAGGACGGGAAGTTGTTCAGCCTGACCTTCAAATCCTCGCAGAATCAGAACGAGAGCGGCACCTATTCTTACAGCCTGTTTGAGATTTTCGGTGCGCGGATTGACAGCTTCCTGATCGCTTACGCGAAGAAGGATGACACCAGCGAGGCAGTGGCGAATAAGTTGCAGGATTATATCTCCAAGCAGACCGGCTTTGAGCTGGAGGTGAGAAAAGACACCCGCGCCTATGGGGACTATGAGATTCTGGTCGGTCCTACAGACAGAACCGATGCGAAGCTGATGGAAGGTCTTGGCGATGACGAGTGGCTGATCAAACTGCAGAAAACCGAAAAGGGCGCGCAGATGATTCTGCTTTACGGCAAGAACGCGGCGGATTCGGTGGTTTCCGAGGGCTTCCGCAGCAAGGTGATGCCTACCAAGAAAACGCCGGAAGAAAAGAGCATTACGGACGAATTCACCTACAGAAAATAAGGTAGGACTTGAGGGGCTTGCATAATTCGTGCAGAGCCCCTGCGGGGCGGCTGAACGGCTGACGGCACCTGCGCCGCCTGCGGCGGGGGCACCTGCGGTGCGGCTTGCAGGCTGGTGCACTACTTTGGGCGCACACACCCAAGGTTCGGCGACAGTCGCCGAAAAGTTTTTGCGGGATTTAAAGGGGGCTTTTTTCAAAAACCGCCTGCGGCGGGGCTGAATAGCTGACGCGACGCTTTGGGTACGCACACCCAAA
>URMC01000131.1 GCA_900548735.1 uncultured Eubacteriales bacterium
GGCGAACATACTGACTCTATTGCCCGCCGCAGGCGCGCGAAAAGGGGGCTTTTTGAAAAAAGCCCCCTTTAAATCCCCGAAAAACTTTTGGGCAGCCGGCGCCGGAATGTCAGGCGAACGCACCCATAGCACCGCGTCAGCCTGAAAGCCGCCCCGCAGGGGCCCCCGCCGCAGGCGGTGCGCCCAACTGACTCTGAAAGCCGCACCGCAGGTGCCGTCAGCCGTTCAGCCCCCGTCGAAGACGGTGTCCGCAGGTGGATCAGAACATCAGCAAAATCTTTGCCGCCAGCACCACGCACACCAGCGCCACCGGGTAGGTCAGCGCGTAGGCGGAGGACACATCGTCCGTTCCCGCAGTGCTGATCAGCGCGCCGAGCGCAGGGGTAGAGGTCATGCCGCCGGTGATCGAACCGAGGTTGTTGAACACGCTCAGTTTGAACACATATTTGGCAAGCAGGAAGCCGACCAACATCGGCAACAGCGTCATCAGCGCGCCGTACAGGAAATACGACACCTTGACATTGGAAACAAAGTTGACGCCGCCGGGCACGCCCGCGCCGATGAGAAAGAGCACCAGCCCAAGCTCACGGAAGAATTTCAGCGTATCTTTGCCGATCCGGCAGTCAATGGGCCCGATGTGCCCGAAATGCCCGATCAGCAACCCGGCAATCAGCGTGCCGCCCGACGTGCCGAGCGAGAAGTTGATGCCCGGAATTTTGACGGAACCGATCAGGCACCCCAGCGCAATGGCAAGGAAGAACGGGAAAAACCCAAACGGCTCCAACTTCACGAGTTTGCGCTCAATGGGTTTGACCTCCACGGCGTTTGCCGCCACAAAGCTCTCGCGCTCCTTCTCCATATTCACGCGCAGGATTTTCGGCACCAGTTGGACGAAAAGCACCACGCCAAGCACCCCGAAAAGGTAGGCAATGCCGTAACCGGCGGTCACTGCCGCCTCATCCGCGGCAACCTCTTTTGCGGCGGAAAGCCCGGGGGTGGAAGTCAGCGCGCCGGTCATCAGACCCACCGCCATATCCACGCTCAGCCCCTCGTCGAGGAACGAGCAAAGGAACGCGGTCAGCGAGCCGACCAGAATCACAATCACGCCCATGCAGATGTACGCCAGCGACTTGCGGTTGAACGTGCGGAAGAATTTCGGCCCCGCAATCAACCCCACCGCCGTAACGAACATCGCGGTGCCAAGGCTGGACACAAGGCTGAATTTGGTTTTCAGCCCTGCGTTAAACAGCGTAATGGTGGTACTGCCCACCGTAAAGGAGGGCACAAAGTTTGCAAGAATCCCGAACAGCAGTGCCACAAGCAGCACGCCTGCGGTGCCAAGCGAAATTCCCTTGATGGTGATGCCGCCCACAAGATAGCCAAGCGTTGCAATCACAAAGACGAAGAAAATGATGCCAAGCCAGGAACCAAGCACCCCGCCAAGATAGTCGATCATGCAGTCAGTTCCCCCTTATTTCGCTTCAAACCGGGGGTTGCCGTGCGTGTAGTGAGGAAGCAAAATCGGGGAGACCTTGTCGGTCTTGATGCCGGCTTCCGCCATTTCTTTGGCAAATGCGGTCACGTGGTCAAGGTTCAGCTTGCCCACGGTGGTATTCTTGGCGACCTTTGCCGCCTCGATGCCCGCTGTTCTGCCAAACACGATGATGTCAAGCAACGAGTTGCCCATCAGGCGGTTTTCGCCGTGGATACCGCCCACAGCCTCGCCCGCGACAAACAGGTTTTCCACATCCGACATCGCGTTTGCGGCAATCTTGATGCCGCCGTTCTGATAATGGAGCGTGGGATAAACCAGAATCGGCTGTTTGCGCATATCGATGCCGTATTTGAGGTACATCCGCATCATGGCGGGGATGCGCTTTTCAATCGTGCCCTCTCCGTGAAGCAGTTCGATCATCGGCGAATCCAGCCACACGCCAAAGCCCCCGTCAGGGGTGGCAACGCCCTTGTGGCGCGCCTTGCACTCCCGGATAATGGAGGCGGCGGCAACGTCACGGGTTTCCAGCGGGTGCATGAACGCCTCACCCTCGGAGTTGACCAGCATGGCGCCGATGGAACGCACCTTTTCGGTCACCAGCGCGCCGA
>URMC01000132.1 GCA_900548735.1 uncultured Eubacteriales bacterium
TATTCCCGAGTATTTTAACGCAGTATGATAAAAAATCCGCCCACGAGAACCGGGTTCGAATATCTCCTGTCAGGCTACCGCACCGCCCGGCGCAATTTCGCACCGGCTGTGCGGTAAAGCCGTTTTCCGGCGGACTGCCGGGGGAAGCGTCTTCCCGCATTTCCGCGTCATTTCAGGAAAGGAGAAAGGCATGCAACTGTTTTTGAAGCTGACAAAAGGCACGGTGCTGGCGCTGATCGCGGCACTGGATCTTTGCATGCTGTTGCGCGCCGTTCTCTCCTGGTTTGTGGAGGAGGATAACGCCATCCTCGGCTTTGTTACCATGATGACCGAGCCGATTGTGGCGCCTTTTCGCGCGCTGTTTGACCGGTTCGGCTGGTTTCAGAACTCCCCGCTGGACGTTCCGTTTTTCGCGGGATTTCTGGCGTTACAGTTAGTGGGAACCCTTTTGGGGGCGTTCTGATGCTGACGTTGAATGAAGAAGAGCGGCGCCTGGCGGCAAGGGCGGCGGAACTCTCTGCCCGCGCGGCGGCCGGGGAAATCACCGCGACGTCGTATCTGACCCCGCGGGAGCAGTTGGTGCTTGCCGAGCGCTTTGCGGGCGACCCCGGCTGTTTTTCGGCAGACGGAGGATATGCCGCCGCCGAGCGTAAACGTTTCTTTTTTTTGCCGGAGTACGTGAGAGACACCGAAGAGCCGTACCGCACGGAATTGCTTGCCGACATCCGCGCCGAAAAGCTGACCGCGGTGAAGATTACGGGCAGCGGCTACCGGGCGTTGGCGCACCGGGATTATCTCGGCGCGGTGCTGAACCTGGGGGTAAAACGGGAGTCGCTCGGCGACCTTTGCGTGCCGGACGCTTTTTCGGCGGTGCTGTTTGCCGACCGCACGCTGGCGGCGTTTCTGACCGAGACCCTGACCCGCGTGGCGAACGACGCCGTGCGTGTGTGCCCGTTTGTGCCGCCCGCGGATTTCGACGGCGGCAGGCGGTTTCTTTCCTGCTCGGATACGATTCCGTCGCCCCGTGCGGACGCGGTGGTGGCGGCGATCTGCAATCTGGCAAGGGAAAAAGCGCAGGCGCTTTTCCGGGAAGGGAAAGTGGAGATTGCCTATGAGCCGACGGAGAAAACCGACCGGCAGGTCTGCGAGGGCGATGTGATTGTGGTGCGGGGTTTTGGAAAATTTCTCATCCGCTCCCTCTCCGGGCAGACGAAAAAAGGGCGTTACCGCCTGCAATTTGACCGATACCTTTAGCCTGACAGGCTGGCCTGATATGACGGGGAATCCGTCCGCGAGAACGGTTCGGATATTTCCCTCCGGCTAAGGCGGCGCCGCTTTGCGGGCGCGCTTCATTTGTTTGATTTCAAGATTTTTCAGATACAGGAGTTTAAGTTTATGCCAAAGGATTACAGTGCGTCACTCAATCTGCCGAATACCACCTTTGCCATGCGTGCGGAGTTGCCGAAGCGCGAGCCCGCGATGCTGGACTACTGGCAGGAATGGGGGCTTTATGACCGGATGCTGCAAAAAAACGAGGGCAAGCCCTCTTTTGTCCTGCATGACGGTCCCCCCTTCTCCAACGGCAATATTCACATGGGCACGGCGATGAACAAAATCCTCAAAGATTTTATCAACAAGTCGAAGTCCATGGCGGGGCTCTATACCCCGTATGTGCCCGGTTGGGATAACCACGGGATGCCGATTGAGAGCGCCATCATCAAGAAAAACAAGATCGACCGCAAAAAAATGTCGATCTCCGATTTCCGCTCTCAGTGCCATGATTTTGCGCAGAATTTCGTCAACGTGCAGATGGGGCAGTTCAAGCGGCTTGGCGTCACGGCGGACTGGGATCACCCATACCTGACCATGAACCCGGATTTTGAGGCGCGCGAGGTGCGCGTGTTCGGCGAGATGTACCGCAAAGGTTACATTTATAAAGGGCTCAAACCCGTGTACTGGTGCCCGAAGGACGAAACCGCCCTTGCCGAAGCGGAAATCGAGTATCAGACCGACCCCTGTACCTCCGTATATGTCAAATTCCGCGTGAAGGACGACCACGGCAAGCTGGGCGCATACGCCG
>URMC01000133.1 GCA_900548735.1 uncultured Eubacteriales bacterium
CCTGGAAAACCCGCACGTGCCGATCATGTGCCCGTCCGCCTTGCTGACCATCGCCCACTCATAGTGTTGCCCCAGGCGGTAGCGCCCGGCAAGATATTCCAGATAAGAGCGGGTGTAGTCCGGGCTTTTGTGCGGGCTCCACAGCAGGTACCGTGTCACTTCCGGGTCCTTTGCGTAGGCGTACATATCCTCGGTGTCCCTCACGCGCATGGCGCGAAGAAAAAGGCGCGGGGTTTCCAGCTCCGGCATTTTGGAAAAAATCTGATACAGGTTTTCGGTGCGCATGGGTACCACTCCTTTTTGTTGCTTTTTCCATTATAGCGTTTTTTGTTACCTCTTGCAAGAGAAATTTCCGAAACTGCCAAAATTCGCTTGTTTTGGGCGCGGGTTTTCGGTATAATAATAACAGTAGCCCGGCATGGCGGAGAATCCGCCCGTGAGAACCGGGTGAGGAGATGAAAGGGGTGTGAAAAATGGAGCTTGCTCTTCGTGAGTGCCTGCATGACTGTCTGTTTCCGGTTCTGCTCGGCTCCAACACGCAAAGCCACGTTTGCGTGCGGCGGTTTTGGCAGAAATACCGTGTAAACAGCACGGTGCTGACCGGAAAACGGGCGTTGACGTTGCGCTTTTTACCGAACGTGAAGCTGGTAAACGCCCCACCCCGCCTGGATGACGATATTTTGCTTTGCATGCTGTATGACGCGGGTGAGGTCGGCTACGGGCGCATCCCGCTTCTGGTGCTTTGCGACGAGGCATACCGCGCCTTTGTACAGCGGAACCGCACGGATATCGAGCGGCGGTTTGTGTTCCGTGAAGCCGGGGAATTGCTTGGGGGAGAGGATGCGTGGGATGAATCTTTCTGATCTGACAAAAGAATTGCCTTTGGTGCCGCTTCGCGGTAATGACCCCTTTCGCGTGCCGCGGGAAATCCGTGAAATCACCGCGGACCCGGCAAGGGCAGGGCGGGATGTGCTGTTTGTTGCCACCCGCACGCCTCTGCTTTCCGGGCGGAATTGGGTACATACCGCTTACCGGCAGGGTTGCCGTGCCTTTATCACCACACATGAACCGGCATTGCCGCCGGACGCGGCGGTGCTGCTGACCGGAGAGCCGAAGAAAATGCTTGCTTTCCTTGCGGCGCGGCTGTACGGGTTTCCCTCTGCGGGGATGCAGGTGTTCGGCGTTTGCGGAACCCTCGGCAAAACGACCGCCGTTCTGATGGCGGAGCAGATTCTCTTACAGAACGGTGTTCGCGCGGGGATTGTGACCCCACAGCTCTCCCGCTTTGAAAAGTGCCTGATTCCCGGCGGCGATATTCTGCCGGATGGCGCTGAAATTCAACACGTATTGAGGCTTTTGAAAAATGCCGGGTGCGGGACCGTGCTGATGGAATGCGGTTCCTACCAGTTTTTACACCATGCCTTTGACGCGGTTGCCTTTGACGGTGCGGTCAAAATCCGGTATGATTTCGACGATGTGGAATCCGGCGTTTTCCGCACGGAAGAGGAATGCCGCAGGGTGTTTACCCGTTTTCCTCCCGCCGGGGTGCCAGTCCTGTACCGGTTCGGCAAAGGGGAGGAGCCGGCGGTGAGCGGAATGACACCCGCCACGGAAAACGGCAGACCCGGCAGGCGCTTTACCGTACATACAAACGAAGGAGAGCGTGCTGTTTTTCTACCCGTCCCCGGGGATTTTGCCGTAGAGGACGCGATGGCGGCGGTTGGTATCTGCCGCGCCGCAGGGCTTTCGGACGAGGATATTTTTCGCGCCTTCCCGTCTCTGATGCCGACCGGCACACTGGAACTGCTGGAAGCGCGGGATGGCGGTATGGTTTTCCGGGACAGCGCTTATCGTCCGCGTGATCTGGCAAGGGCGCTCAGGACATTGCGCCCTCTGGTCGGAAGGCGCCTGAAGGTGCTGTTCGGCTCCGTCGGGGAGCGGGCACCCTTCCGCCGAGCGCCCCTCGCGGAGGCGGCGGGATACGCGGACTATGTATATCTGACGGCAGATGACCCCGGCACGGAGGATC